>NZ_SHMI01000079.1:0-3787 GCF_004284735.1 Shinella sp. JR1-6
AGCTCAGGGACCAGCTCAGGGACCAGCTCAGGGACCAGCTCAGGGACCAGCTCAGGGACCAGCTCAGGGACCAGCTCTGGGGCCAGCTCGGGGACCAGCTCAGGGACCAGCTCAGGGGCCAGCTCGGGGACCAGCTCGGGGACCAGCTCGGGGGCCAGCTCGGGGACCAGCTCGGGGGCCAGCTCAGGGGCCAGCTCAGGGGCCAGCTCGGGGACCAGCTCGAAAACAAGTTCCTACAGAACAGTTTCGACAACCAGTACAACGTTGCTTGGGGCGCATTCTATGTTTTCGGCCATGAGATCGGCGTCGAATACAAAGCCGAAAATATGGCCTTGCTACTTGAATGGGGTCGCTTGTTTAAAAGCGTCGGGTGGTGGGCTCCGTGGGACGGTATCTGCTTTGTCAGCGACAGGCCTCGTAAAGTCTCGTTCGACGACGGCCGGTTGCTGCACAACGAAATCGGTAAGGCAGTCGAGTACTCGGACGGTTGGGGCGTGTCTGCATGGCACGGCGTACGCGTGCCGGATCACTGGATTTCCGATCGCGCCAACCTCGATCCGAACGAAGTCATCAAAGCTTCTAACGTAGAACAGCGTGCAGCCGGCGCTGCAATAGCCGGCTGGCCCAAAATGCTGTCGGTGCTGAAAGCGAAAACCATCGACGATAGCGGGGATGATGACATCGGTCAGCTTATTGAGTTGACCCTTCCGGGCCTGCCGGATCCGGGCCGCTTCCTGAAAGCCACCTGCCCGCGCAACGGCATCATCGTCGAGGGCGTGCCTCGCGTGTCCGATATTGACGGACTTCCCATCAATACCGCCATCGCCGCTCAGGCATGGCGGATCGGTGACCCACAGTCGGAATATGCCCACCCCCCTCGCAGAACCTAACCATCAGAAGGAAATGGAAATGAAACAGGTAATTGGACAGCAGGGCGAAGTACGCATCATCAAGATCGATGCGCTTCCCGAAGGCATGCAGACCAAGCCGGCCGGCCGTATCGCCAAGGGCTTCGTAATCTCTCACAGCGAAAGCGGCCACCATCATTGCGTAACCGGCGGTGACGTCATGGAGCGCATCGATAACGTGCCGTCCGGCATGCAGAAGTTCTATGCGATCCTCGAAAGCCCAGAGGAGTTCTTGCAGGACGCCGCCAATCCGCACGGCGGGTACAAACTCGATCCCGGCATCTACGAATTTCGCGTCAGCCGCGAGTTCGACCCCTTCTCCGAAATGGCCCGCAGGGTTGCAGACTAGATCGCATTCGGCGTCCGGCATTTCGTGTGCCGGACATCGAAAATGATCGAACATCGGAACAATCATCATGCGTTGCGATCAGCACACATACCGAGAATGCAGTTGTCGAGCATCCGACGTTCCCTGCCGTGCGGCTCCCCCTGCAATCGAAATTCTCAATCAGGCGAACAACAGGGCAGCGAGTACTGACGCTCTCCTTCTTGCCCTGCTTGCCTCCATTGTTTTCGCAATCGTCTTCTGTTCCGGCCTGCATGTAGGGCCGGAGAATATCTAGGAGCCTGAAATGGACCCAACAAGTTCGACGGCGGAGCTTTATAAGGCATTCGCCGCAGCTCAGTCTGAATTGAAGAACCCGGAGAAGACCAAGCAGGCCGATACCGGGAAGTACAAGTACATGTATGCTGACATCGGCGACGTGCTTGAAGCTGTGATGCCGGTTCTGTCGAAGAACGGCCTCTCCATCTCCCAGCCAACGGTGATCCGTGACGGGGCCATCATTCTGGTAACCCGCCTACAGCACGAAAGCGGGCAGTCCATCGAGAGCGAATACCCGGTCTGCAGCCTGAACGGCAACCATCAGGCCATGGGCGCCGCGATGACCTACGCGCGTCGGTATGCGCTGACGTCTTTGATCGGGGTTGCCGCTGTAGACGACACGGACGGCGCTGATGCCGCTCCGGTGGGCGAAGGCGAGCGCGTCCGCATTTCGTCCAGCCAGGCCAAGACCGAAATCAACTGGGAGGCAATCCAGAAAGACATAGACAGTTGCGGCACGTTCAAGCGCCTCGACAACTGGGCCGAAAAAATCGAGCAGCGAAAGAACGTATGGCCGTCCTCCTACTACTCGGCCGGCAAAGAACGCGTCCTGCAAAACCGCCTGGATCTGGCCAACAATCAGATGACGGCGGCGCGTGACTCGGACGATCTGACAAACATCTTCACCGACCTTGAGGCCATCCTTGAAAAGAAAGTCCCGTACGACGATCTGGCCGGCCTTTATCGCAAGCACGAAGAACGCCTCCTGCTTGCCCAACACCCGCTGAACGGAGGCTGATTTGAGCAGCGTAAACAAAGTAATCCTCATCGGCAACGTCGGCGCTGACCCTGAAATTAAACGCACTCAGTCGGGCAACCCAATCGCCAACCTGCGCATCGCTACTCCCGAGACGTGGCGCGACCGTAACAGCGGGGAGCGCAAGGAAAGGACCGAGTGGCACAACGTCGTCATCTTCTCGGAAGGCCTCTGCAAGGTTGTCGAGCAGTACGTCAAGAAGGGCTCCAAGCTCTATATCGAGGGCGCGCTGCAGACCCGTAAGTGGCAGGACCAGAGCGGGAATGATCGATATAGCACGGAAGTCGTTCTTCAAGGTTTCAACTGCGCGCTGACTCTGCTCGACGGCAGGAAGGGCGACGATGCGCCGGCTGATCGCTCAGGCGGTGATTATGGTAGCGCCAGCGGTCGCGGTAAACCTTCGACAGAGCGGCAGAACAGCTATGGCGGGGCCCCTGCCGGCCTCTCACGCGAAATGGATGACGACATACCATTCGCACCGGAGTGGCGCTGATGCCGAAGACCGAACTTCCTCCAATCTACGTCATGCGTAGCGGCGACAGTCTTGTCGGCGAAATGGAAGCGGACCGTGAATGGATCCGCCAACAACCACACGACCAGCGCATCAAGGTTGCGCTCTCCACTGGCCGCTCTCTGTCGAAGCTCCGTTTCTACTGGTCGTTCCTAGGCAAGGTCGTCAAGGCAACGCAATGCGCTCCTTCGACGGAGACGCTGCACGACGTTGTGAAGCTGCATACCGGCTTCGTCACGCCGGTCATGGTCAAGGGCTTCACGGTCGCCGTCCCGAAATCCATCAGCTTCTCCAGCATGACGGAGAGAGAATTCAACACGTTCCTAGAGTCGGCAATCGAGTGGATCGCCGCAACCTACGGGATTACGCCGGAGACGGCTTTTGGGGAGGAAGCGGCATGAGACGGACCTACTACACTGTCGAAGAACACATTCGCGCTTTTCCCCATTCGCGCCGCTCGTCCCTGAAAAGGATCGAGGCGCTGGAAAAGACCAACGCAGCCCTTCGGAACAAACCACGACTCAAGCCGCAACATAAGTTGAACGCTTTCCTCAAGAAGATTTGGGAGTTTCTAAAATGATGGCCTTTGCCGTTCGCCGTGAACCTACGGCCTTCGCCCTGGATAAGTCGAGCAAGGCCACGTCGTCATTCAAGGACGATGCGCACCTTGCGTTCATCCGCAAGCTTCCGTCCGTGATCTCTGGCGCTTTCGGCTGTGATGCCTGCCATATCCGCGCAGGAAGTCCGCCGCACAACAAGAAGCGCACGGGCGGGGCCCAGAAGCCATCAGACTGCTGGACTCTCCCCATGACGCGGGAAGAGCATATGGCTCAGCACGCCGTCGAGGAGCTGGCCTTCTGGCGCCGTCATGGCATCGACCCGTTTCAACTCGCGATCGATCTCTACTCCGTAACAGGAGACGTGGAGGCCGGCACGGCGATCATTCT
>NZ_SHMI01000080.1:0-1097 GCF_004284735.1 Shinella sp. JR1-6
CGTGCAAGGTTGGGGTGGCAAGCGGTGAACCGGCAATCAGGTTCAAGGGACTGGCAAGCACAAGGGTATCTGGAACCCGCCGGTGATCAGCCTTCCTGAGGCTATAGAAACCAGACATGAACCGGACAGGCTATGCGCCGTCATATGGCGTACCGGGGATGCATGCGGATACCTCAGGATACTCAGTCGAGTGCTGAAGGCATGCAGAATCCCATGGGCTGGCTTGCTGCCGGTCCATAGGGATTTCTGCGTCGTTTCCTAAGAGCCTAGTCGTTGCTGAACAGGTTCATGAAGATAGAATAAATACGTTATTTCAGTGTATTAACTGGAAATACGCGCGAAATCGCGTATAATCGAAGCAAGAAGCCCCCGCTTGTGGCGAGGGCTTCGAGGGTCAGAGCAACACTTTCAAGATGGCGGCGATACCGAGTAGGCAAGGCGCCAGATTGATGGTGATGGTAACGCGGATCGTGGTTCTTTTCCACATGGGTTAAGCCCTCGATCCCGTGGCCACGGAACCTGAAGGTTTCGTGTTCGCGTCAGGCAGAGTGGATAGGCCGCCACTTCCTGATTTATCGGCTCGCTTCGTGGTGTGCGCACACCGCTTAGCAGCGCCCGCCTGGTTCTCGGGTGTTCCCTTTTGGGTTGGTTGTTGAGCAACTCCCATCGGGGGCCGAGGGTCGGGCCGCGGAGATCCGGGGAGAGTTGCCGGTTACCAGCCGGGGCCTCCTCAGGGCCGCCATCCTTGCGGACAAGCGGATCATTGAATCAATTTTAAAGAGAGTCCAGCCACAAGAAGAGCGACTCTCACTGCGAGCAATCGCAACATCTAGAGCCTACCCCAGGATGTCCGCGCTAGCGCTAAATTGTTCTTGTTATGTTCCTGTTTTCGAGTCATCCTGCGGCTGGTTCTAGCCCCGAGGTGAAAGGAAATGGCGATAATTCATCAAATCCGGCGCAAATACGCGTCGAAGGCCGAAGAGACCGTTGCCGAACTGCTTTATGGCACTGGCGTCAAGACCGAAGAGGAGATGGAGACCGTCATCAAACGAAAAGCTGCTGAAATCTCAATCGCTATGGCGATTTTGCACGGCGGC
>NZ_SHMI01000080.1:2014-3662 GCF_004284735.1 Shinella sp. JR1-6
CGTCGACAAATACAACGCGCGCCTCGTTGTCGCGAACTTCGCACGGGGTCCCTCCAAGGTTGATTACCTTGGCAGATTTAACAATCACTTCACTGCTCACAACCATCCCCTCCTTGCTGAGATGAATGCACGTTCTGCGGGCGTATCGAAAGAGTCAAGCGAGGACGCAGCATGACCCAATCCCCCATTAATGCCGGCCCGCACCTTTCAGCGGCTTCCGGTGGCAAGCCGAGCATACCAAGCCCCGATGCCGGCGGCGTAAAAATGGATGGTCGCCACCATCCAGGCCGGTCCGACGTGAAGTCGGCTCATGCATCCGCCAAATCGGGACAAGCCACCAATCATGCTCCGCAGACGGACGAGATACCGGACGACATCATCGAAGCTGCGGAGAACGCCGCAATTTTGATCGGGCAGACTGATGGCGACCTCATCGAGATGACCGGGATTATCGCCAAGGCCCTTTGCGTAGAGCGACAGCGCGACCAGTGGCAGCCGATAGAGACGGCTCCGATGGATGGAACCAGCATACTCGTAGCCGAGGCAGTTCGGCCCGGCGTCGATATGGTTTCGTGGAAAGGCGGGAAGAAGCACGGTGCATGGCACACCGAAGACGGGTCCGCTTCCTACGTCGAAGGCTTTTTCACTCATTGGCAGCCTCTCCCTGCAGCGCCGAAAGGCGGTGTTGCATGAACGCTCCACAACGCTTTTCCCTCACTCACCGCCAGCAGGATACGATGCACTTCATCATGGCCTACCGAAATGAGTCCGGCGGCATCTCCCCATCCTATGCCGAGATCATGGACGCTATCGGCGTCCGGTCGAAGTCCACGGTCAACCGTCTCTTGAACGGCTTGGAAGAGCGGGGCCGTATCATCCGCATGCCGAACCGCGCCCGCACCATACAGGTGATCGAATGAAGCGCGGCCCTCTCTCCGAAGAAACACATCCGAGTGACCTCGACGCACAACACGCAATCGAGGCCACTCGGGGAGCTGACCCATGGGAACGCGAAGACGTGAGGCGGCAGTCACGTCTCCAGCCCGTATTGGTCAGCGATCCTTTCATGAATGTCCTTTCGAGGTGGTGTGATGAGCAAATCAGCGTTCGCGAGAATACTGGATGGTCTCCAGCAGGCCAGAAAGTGGTCCAAGGGAGACGATAGCGCGATGCACGCTTGCTATTGCGTCGGCCCGGTAAACGGTCAGCCTCATTGCCCATGCCAGATGAGGAAGCCTTTGCAGCTCGACGACATGGCTGGAGCGCCGGAAGGCGACCTGACCTCGTTCCTCGTCAAGCGCCTAGATCGTGAGCTGAACGGCGGGGAGGCCGCGTGATGGACCCGGAAGTCATCAAGCTGCTCAGCGAAGCAATCTGGTGGGCCGGCGTTATCGGTGTCCTTTGGGCGATTGGCAGAGCCTGAGATTGATCTGAGCGCTCGCCCCCTCGCGCCGGATCAAGAGGACGGCGGTTCCTCCCCCGCCGTCCTCACCCTAATCCGGGGAAACCTGCCCTTGAGACGCAGAACCACTGCATGGGCAGGCTCCCCGAGAGGAACGAAGAAATCGGGCTCGCCAGCGGCGGACCTGTGAGACGGCGGGGAAGTGGGCTCCCGCACGAAGCCTTGGGCCCCGTCGTCTCCTCTTGG
>NZ_SHMI01000081.1:0-3403 GCF_004284735.1 Shinella sp. JR1-6
TTATGTGCCGGGCGAGATTATGTGGCGGATCCGTCCTTGCGCCAGCCGAGGCCCGTCTAATCTGGAATTCTCCGCCACATAATACTCAGATGCTGTTCAGCAGTTGCAGCACGGCGTCATTTGGTCGGTAACGGACGCCAAGATCGCCGGCGACTCCAGCTTTCTCGAGACCTTTACGCATCATCTCGACATCGGCGGCGGCATAGCGATGGGTTGTAGCGACCTGTGCGTGCCCGAGCCAGGCTTGGATAGTCAGAAGGTCAACGCCCGACTGGAGGAGCTTCATGGCCAGCGAGTGTCGGAAGATGTGAGGCGATATAGGCTTTTGGGCCAAGGCCGGCCTGATGGTCACGGCCTGGGCCACGGCTCGCCGAACGATGTGGGTTGCTCCGAAGCGCGTCAGGCGCTCGTTGCGGGCGCCGACGAATATAGGTCGCGGCTCGTGGTTCGCGATTCCGTGTTCGGCCAACAAGGCTGTCAGTGCTCTCGCCAGATCCTGAGGAATAGGGATGACGCGGTCTCTGCGCCCTTTGCCGCGCAGCAGTACTTGCGGGTGCGACCGTTCCAACTGAAGGTCGTTTGCGTTGACGCCGGTAGCTTCGGAGACCCGCGCGCCGGTCCGTGCCAGGAACAGTAGAAACGTACGGTCACGCCGACCGCGGGGCGTCCTTGGATTGGGCGCCTCAATGAGGGCGTCCACTTCGGCCTTGATGAGGTGATGCGTCACCTCGATGTGCGCCCGTTTTATGGGAATCGTCAGCACGCGTTGGGCGACACCGAAGGACGCCGGATCGGCGGCTGCGACATGGTGGAAGAACGATCGGATCGCTGCAAGGCGGGCGTTGCGCGTGGCGATGGTGTTGTTCCGCTTCTCCTCGAGTTCGTCGAGAAAGGCGAGAATGAGGTCTCGATCGAGCTCCTCGAGCATCAACGCCGCCGGCTTCTTCCGCAACCGGGTGGCGGCAAAGAGGATGAGCATGCGCAATGCGTCGCGATAGCTGGCCATGGTCGCGGGAGTGGCGTTGCGTTGTTTGGTCAAGCGCCGGCGAAAGTAGGACTCCAAGAGCGGCGCCAGGAGAAAGTGTTCACTCATGCTGCGCCTCCATCGAGGAAGGCGCGCTCCGCCGCCATCGCGAGAAGATCCACCGAGCCAGTGAGGTAGTAGGCTGTGTCACTGTAGTTGGCGTGGCCGAGATAGGTGGCGAGCACCGGGAGTAGCGCTTGGACGTTGGCGCGTTGTTGATGCCAAAGGCTCATGCGGGTCACGGCAAACCGGTGCCTAAGATCGTGCGGCCGCAACGGCTTGCCGTCATCAAGGCCGGCGAACTTGCGGACCTGAGCAAATCCGCTTTGCAAGCCAGTCGCCGAGAGGCGGTTGCCACGAGAGCTGAGGAAGAAGGCCTGGTCCTTGGGACTGGGAAAGGCGGCATCGCGCTCACGGGCATAGCGGCGAAGCGCGGTTTGGGTCGTCGTGTGAACTGGAACGAGACGGTCCTTGCGGAACTTCGTCTTCCGAATGAGAAGAACCCCGTTGGTCAGATCGACGTCGGAACGATCAAGCCTGACCACTTCGCCCGATCGCAGTCCCGAACTTGCCAACAATCCGATCAGCGTCGCCATCGTCCGCCCCCTGAGGGGGATGCCTGGCGAAATGCGGGTGCATGCGTCGATGAGCGACGCCAACTCTGCCTCGCTGAGGATACGTGGAGGTGGAATCGCCCTGGATCTAGGAAAGGCTCTGCGCTCCAAGGCTTCGGTTTGGGCGTCATAGACGGCGAGATACTCGTAGAAGCGGCGGAGCACGCCGTGACGAGTAGCGCGGCTGTTGGCGGCGCCGCCGAACGACAGGACGAAGTCCAGCGCCATCGTCCGGGTGGCGGGCGCATCGAATTGAGTGCGTTCAACGTAGCGGACGAAAGCGCGCAATGTACCGGCTTGTTTGCTGAAAGAGTAGCCGAGCGAGTGGCGCAGTTCGATGTAACGCTCGACCTTCTCGCCGAGGAATCGGGCAAAGGCGGTCATGCAGCGCCTCCCGGAAAGGGGAGTGCGACCTCGGCGAGCTGCGAGGCCGCAACCTTCACGTACACCGCCGTTGTGTTGATGCTCCGGTGACCAAGAAGATCGGCGACCTCGTTGATTGGCCTTCGCTGCCCGACAAGCTGGGTGGCGAGGCTGTGGCGCAGGAGATGTGCACCGGCGACCCGCCCGAGTTCGACCCCGCCATGCCGCAACCGCTTCCTCACGATCCTAGAAACCGGCGCCGCAGACTTGAACGCTCCCACCGGCGGCGTGAACGACAGGAACAGATACGGACTGTCCACCTTCGGTCGAGCGCGCAGGATGTAGTCGACGAGCGCCGCGCCGGTCTCCTCGAGGAGTGGCACCACCCGATCACGTTTGCCCTTGGTACGCCGGATAAAAACCTCGCCAGTACACCAGTCGATATCCTGCAGCCGAATGGCGCGTAACTCGCCGTTGCGGATGCCCGTGGTGGCGAGCAGCAGCAGGACGGCTCGATCGCGGATAGCGACCGGCGTCGTTGGGCCGATCGCATCGATTGCGCGCCGAACGTCACCCCATGCAAGGCGCGGCGGCAGATGCGCCAAACGCCAATACGGCGTTCTCGGGACGATGCGGGCAAGATCTTGGTGATGGTGGCCAGCCCAACATAAGAACCGAAGAAATGTTCGAATGTGAGAAGTCGCTGCCGTGCGGGTGCCGGAGGTCGCCGATAGCGACAGCCGATGCTCGACAGCAGCAAGCACGTGCTCAGCTGTCAACGTCTCAAGACTTTGGCCGGGGTGGCGATGGCGGAACCAATCCAGAAAGCGGCGGCCGCCCAGAAGAACGCCTTCGCGGGTCTTCGGCTCCAGGCCCCGTACCCTGCGCAGATAGTCCGAAAAGGAGGCCAGAAGCGGAGCGTCAGGATCATTCTCTTCACTTGAAACGGAAATAATGAACCGCTCCGGAGCCACTCGCCGTGCATGTGCCAGAGCCGATAGTGCCCCAATGCGCGGAGTATCAGTAGTAAACGCGTCCAAATAGCTGTCGATGACATCTTGATGGATCGGCATCGGACCACAGCGCGTCAAGGCAAACTGGCTAAAACGCGCAATCCGGCTCAGGTAAATCTTGGCGGACGCTCGCTTATAACCGAGCGCGAAAAAATGCTCCGCGAGGCGATCCATCTCGCCACCAAGCGCACCACTACGCAGGCGCTTGAGCACCCCACGATACGAGAAATAGAACTCGAGCATGTTGTCCCTCCGAATAGCGGCGCGGGGGGATCCCGCACCCATCCCAAGAGGCACGAAATATTATGTGGTGGAGAATTCCAGATTAGACGGGCCTCGGCTGGCGCAAGGACGGATCCGCCACATAATCTCGCCCGGCACATAAGAAC
>NZ_SHMI01000082.1:0-3344 GCF_004284735.1 Shinella sp. JR1-6
CGTCGCCGGGCCTCAGTGCCGGGGGCGCAAGCCACCGACCGGACAAGCGATCGTTACCGGGATCGGCGGAGACGGCCTCCGGCTGGCTCCGTGCTCGCATAGAGCGCGGCCGACCGGAACGGGCGGTGGCCCACCAGGATATCGAAGAAGATCACCATCATGGAAAAACGCCCGTTTCCCACGAGGCTCCGGAAAACCCTACGGCGCTATTGGGGAGCGCGGGTTTCCTCCGCCTGCTCCGCTCACCGGCAAGGCCGGTTCGCTGCGGCCGCGGCCGCGCCGTCCTCACGGCGCTGCGGCTGGAAAACAGTCTTCATCACCGCAAAACAGTCGGCACAAGAAGCGAGTGTCGGCTGACAGAAACCGATTGCAGCCCCGCGCGTAGGCGCGCGGTTGGATCAAAGCATCGGACACGTTCCAGGCGCAGGGGCTACAGTCGACCGCGTTGGCTGGAAGCGAAAGCGTGAGCCGATTTCATCGTCTCCTTCCACCGTTGGACATGACGGCGGGACCGAATCGTCGGCATGCTATTCCGAGAGATCCCACGGATTGACGAGCGCAACACCCATACCGTCGAAATCCCTCACGTTGCGCGTCACCAGGGTCATGCGACGGGTGAACGCCGTCGCCGCGATATAGGCGTCGTTGATCGGCTTTGGATCAGGCACATGCCATCGGGCCGCCTGAACGGCTGCCGCCTCGTCCAGAGGTAGGATTCGGCCCGAAAACGTCGTGAGGACGGTATTTTCGAGCCAGTTGCGCAATACTTTGCCGGCGGCGGGATCATTATGCTCCACCAGCCGCACACCAATCTCCAGTTCGTGCAGCACAACAGAGGAAATGAAGGTTTCGGCCGGATCGACGGTTTCGTTCCAGACCACGACGTTGGGATGCGCCCTGCCGCTCGCAACCTTGCGCAGCTCGGACACGACATTGGTATCGAGCAACAGCATCAGGACAGATCGACCGGCTGGGCATGCTCGGTTCGCTGCGGGAGAGGCAAGTCGACGTCTTCCGCTCCCGGCGCGGCCAGCATGTCACCGAGCGTCCGCATTTTGCCGGTAAGCCGCTTGTACTCGTCAAACGACAAAAGGACATGCGCTGGCCGCCCCCTGTCGGTGATTATGACAGGCCCCCCGTTCGCGGCGCGCTTTGCGCGGCCAAGGTCGTGATTGAGTTCCCGGCCTGAAAGTGTGGTGATGGCCATAACAAGCCTCCAACAATTGTGGTTACGTAACCACAATTAGCGCGTATAGGCCGGAATTACAAGACGGGACTGCGCCGAGAGCGCGGTCCCGTGCGAATTGAGACAAAATCCCAAAACCAACGCAGCGACAGAAATCCGTATTGTCCCCTGACGCGTGGGCCTTTCGGGGCGGGAAGGGGAGGGCGAGGGGAGGGGCTTTGGGGCTCCTCTCGTACCGCATCGCGTCCGCTCGATGCGGGTGCGAAGCGGTCACTGGTACTGCTGCCCCTCCGCGTCGGGAGGAGGGGCAGGCGGGTTTGCTACCGGATGAAACCGAGCTTTTCCGCGATGGATGGCTCATAGTCGTGGCCCGCCTCCGCCAGAAGCGCAATCATGTCGGCGTGATCGAGATCGCGGACCTCGTAGCCCTGCCGGCGTGCCGCCTCGATGATCGCCTCCAAGGTCGGGAATTCCTCCAAAAGCGTGCCGAGCCAGATTTCCGGCGTGCCGAAATCGTCATCGCTCTCGAAGCCCTGAAGAAAGAAGGTGCGTAGCGGCGGATCGAAGCCGATGACAGCCTCGTCGTCCGTTCTCTCGCCTTTCAGAAGGGTAACGGTGTAGCGGCTCATTCGTAGGCCTCGCTTTGCAAATTCCACTCCGTTGTCCACCTTGGATCGTCAAAGTCCGGAACCTCGACGCTGCCATTCTGGAACCCCTCGATGGCGCTCTCGTGATCGGCCGCATCGACTTCGACGTTTATGAGGCGCTCGGCGCAAAATATTTGGATGATGGTGACTGTGTGCTTGCTCACTGGAGATTTCCGTTCCGACCAGTGCCTAAAAGGAAAAGGCGGCTTGGCCGCTGGCCTGCATGTAGGTGGCGCTATCGCCCGCCGCGTAACGCTCGCGGCCCAACGCGGACCACTGGAGGAAACCGGCACGGTCATAGCGAAACCAGCCGTCCTCGATGCCGAAGATCATTCCCCAAGCCTCGGCCTCGGCGGATAGACGGCCGGTATAGATCGGCCAATGCTGGCTGCCCTTGTGCTGACGGCAGACGCTCGGGGCAGAGAAAGCGCGGATGGTGGCGCTTCGGTCGCCGGGTTCGCTTGCCCTGACCGCGCCCATGACCTTGCGGGCGTCGGCGATGGAGATATAGCCCGACGCCTTTTTGTCCTCGTGATGGGAATAGCGGCACCCGAAGGCCACGGCGTGCATGATGCACTCTCGCTCCGTGAACTCCCGCGTCGCCAGCAATTCGCGCCAATTCCGCGCCGTGATCAGGTCGACGGCGTGCCACCAGCGCGCAGTCGGGCCGCTCGAATAGCCGTGGCGGTTCGGCGCGCCGTTTCGGTCTATCTCGTACCCCAACAGGTTTTCGACATGCCGCACATAGGGATGGTCGGCCAGCAGGGGATGGCGAAGCCCTATTTTGCGCGGCTGCGTTCCATCGGGAGGGCAAACCTCGATGGGATGCCGGAACATGCGCGACGGCAGGTTCCACGGCTCGGGCAGCTCGAAGCCATGTGGGACGGCCAGCGAATTATTGATGTCGAGAATGGCGAGGTTCGGCGCGAAGCCGTTCTCCACCAGCGCATCGCCCATCGTGTCGGTGTTCGGCGTGTCCACGATTTGCTCCTCCTGAGTTCATCCTTGAAGGTTCGGCTTACGCCGAAGGGGATCGCTCCCCTTCGGGCAGGGCCAGTGTTTCGGTCGCGCCATCAATCCCACGGAATGACAGCCATGAGGTCTTCGTCGTCCTGACCGGGGAACCGGCCAAGATTGGCGTTGAGCCTGCCGTGGCCCGTGCTGACGGAGAGGCTGAGATAGTCGCCGCCGTTCTGGTTCTTCTTCTTCCAGATACCGCCGAGTTCTACGCGTCGGCCGCGAGGGGACTTGGCAAAGATGCGGTAAACCGGGGCATCCTTGTTGGTGCTGGCGTAGGCTTCGCCGGCGACGTCGATGTCATAGGCGATGGATGCGATATTGCCGCTGAGGGTGCCGTCTTCGTTGAAACGGATGAAGTTGGAAAGTTCGGTCATTGTCTGTCTCCTGAGTTTGCGTTTCCCGAAGGGGAGCCCCCTTGGGCGAAGCCTCCCCGGTCTTTCCGGGGGAATGGCCTCTGACATTCCCCCGGACAGAGGGGGGAGGGCGCAGCC
>NZ_SHMI01000083.1:0-3267 GCF_004284735.1 Shinella sp. JR1-6
GGCTGCGCCCTCCCCCCTCTGTCCGGGGGAATGTCAGAGGCCATTCCCCCGGAAAGACCGGGGAGGCTTCGCCCAAGAGGGCTTCCCCTGCGGGACTTCGGGAAACATGGAGACAGAAAATGAGCATCTACACCCAGACCGCCCGCTTCGACACCGGCCGCGCCCTGACCGAAACCGAAATGCGCAGCATCGCGCCGTCCATCTTTGCCGTGACCGCCCACGAGAGCCGGTCCGAGCGCTTCAAACCCATCCCGACCATCGAGGTGTTGCGCGGCCTCATGAACGAAGGCTTCGTGCCGGTCGGCGCCAAGCAGTCCCGCAGCCGCACCGAAGGCAAGGCGGATTTCACCAAGCACCTCATTCGCATGCGCCGCATCGATGACGGCAAGGTCGACCATGTCGGGGATACCGTCTGCGAAATCCTCCTGAAGAACGCCAATGACGGAACCAGCGCCTACGAATTGATGGCCGGGCTTTTCCGCGTCCGCTGCCTCAATTCTTTGGTGACGCAGACCGGCACCATCGACGCCATCAAGGTCCGCCATTCCGGCGACGTGCAGCACAAGGTCATAGAGGGCACCTATCGCGTTCTCGGCGAGGCAGAACGCACCCTTGCCGCCCCGCAGGATTGGTCGACCATGCGCATGAACCCCGAGGAAGCTCAAATTCTGGCGGATGCCGCCCATGTTCTCCGCTTCGGAGACTATGAAGGCGAGACGACCACGCCGATCAAGCCGGAGCAGTTGCTTGTCCCGCGCCGCCACGACGACCGTGCGAACGATCTTTGGACGACGTGGAACGTGGTGCAGGAAAACGCCATCAAGGGAGGTTTGCGCGGCGTCGGCCGCGACGACCTCGGCAGGCCGCGCCGTGCGACGTCCCGCGCGGTCAACGGGATCGATCAGGATATCAAGCTGAACAAGGCCCTTTGGCTGCTTGGCGAGCGGATGGCCGCCCTGAAATCCTGATCGGGACAATAGGAGCGCCGCCGGCAATGGCGGCGCTCGCATCCATCACCACCATAGCGGAGGGTAGACCATGAAGCCCGCGCATCCAGTCGTCATCTCCAATAGTGGGGAGATCACTGGCCATGTCCGTCCCATGGCATTGGCCAATGCAATTCACTCTCGCTTTCCCTCGTCCTGGGGCGGCGCATTTTTCATCACCTTAAACAATATTCGCGATTGCATCGAAGCCGGAGACCGATGGTTTGAGGAAGAGACTCCCGAAGATTCCGGATTTCCACCGATAGCGGCTTTTCCTGCATCGTCCGGGATCGCCTTGCTTTTTGTTCAGTTCGCCATGCGCTCGCCGAACTCGTGACAGGCCGCGAGGACGGAGACCAGCCTGCGACCGTGACAGCACCGAACGGCGGTGACGCATGAGCTACGCAATTATAAGCTTGCTCGATGCACTCCGGCGCGCCGAACGGTTCATGTGCGGCTTTGAAGGCGATCCTCTGCAGGATGGCGTTGACGGTGATCTTGAAGCGATCAGGTCGGCAACCGCCTGCCTGGAGGATGGTATCGCCGCCAGTGCCGCATTGAGCGAGCATGCCGGAGGCGATCAGCAATGAACAAGCTTCGCTCCCTGACCCCGAAGGAGCACACCGCCCTTCAGGCTTTCGCGCTCGAGAACGGTCGCCGTTGGAAGTCAAAGCTGAACGACGATTGGATGAATGCCCGCACGACCGGCATATTGCAGGCGCTGCGCAATTCGCATGGTCCGAGCTGGCTGGTGTCCTATTCCTTGTCGAAGCCGGAGCCGGCATCCAAACGTCCGTCCGCTGTGATCGCTGTGACCGCCGACAATGGCGACATCTACGAAGCGACGAGGGCCTCGAAAAACGAAGCTTGGACGATCACCTATCCCGAAGGGCAAGATCGGTTTGCCGGAACGGAGACTGAGCTTCGCGCGCATATTAAGCGGCTGATTTCCAGAGGGCCAGCGGCGAAAAACGCGCCATAGGCATCCCTTTGCATTTACGGGATTGCGAGACTGTTCCGCGCCGGCGCTCGTGTTCCTGTCCCTTGCCGCATCGAGCGGCGCCGGCCAGGACGAGGGGTGCCCCGGAGCCCCACCCCTCGAACTCCCTTCCCGCCCATAAGACCCTTAGCTCTGGTTCTCGGCCCAGATCTCAGGCCGCCAAGTCTCGATAAGAGCCTCGATCTCGGCTCGATACTCTTCGGGGTAGAATGCCTGGGACTGGCGGCCGAGGCAGACGAACACAGTCCCCATATCGGCGGCGATCACCTGATCCACGCCGAACAGGTCCGTCAGATCGAAGCCGCCGAGGCGGTCAGCATTCCACCATGCCAGAAGAAATGCAGCCACACGCCGGGACTGTCCGGTGTCGCTTCCGGCGATTTACAGGAGCCGCTCGAATGCGGCGCGTTCATGATCGGTCATTGCCATGTCATTCCCCCCTACGATCGGTTGACGCCCTTGACCTGGCGGCTGGCCGAAGCTTGCTTGATGACCGTAGCGATCTTTTCCAGGAATGCCGCGCTCACGCTCCCAATAGGCTTGGTCGAGTCGAAATCGAATGCCTTGTCGAGTTCCACACGATTGTATTCATCGAGGATGATCCAGCAAGGAAACGACAAGCCCACGCGGCGGCATTCCATTTCCGAGAGCGAAAGGGAAATGCGCTCGCTCCGGGGTTCTTGCGATGTGATCGGGAAGAGATAGACCGCCCCCGGATTTCCGGGCGTGCGCACGACAATGCAGACCGGACGCGCTTTGCGGCCGGATTCCTCGCCCACGCTTGCTTGCCGCGCCCACAGATAATGGAAACGGACGACCTGTCCCCGCTCAAACATCGCGGCCTGCATCGTCGAGGATCGCGTCGATGCCGGTCATCAACTCATCGTGGATTTCGTCGGGCGCATCTTCCAGGCGGTATGCCTTCGCATGTGTCTCGCCCTTCAGGCGCTGATAGGCATCGGCCGTCAAGATCACCAGCTTTTGCTTGCCGCGCTTGGTGAGCGCGACGGGTTCGATAAGGGCAGCTTCGAGGATTTCCCCGGATGCCCGATTCATGTCGGAAAAGGTGAACTGCTTCATCGCCGGCCTCGATTCTGAATATACCTAATTTACGTATTCCATGCGAAATATGCAATCACAACGTAGGTTGGGCCACCGCCCGTTCCGGCCGGCCGCGCTCTATGCGAGCACGGAGCCAGCCTTCGGCCGTCTCCGCCGATCCCGGTAACGATCGCTTGTCCGGTCGGTGGCTTGCGCCCCCGGCACTGAGGCCCGGCGACG
>NZ_SHMI01000084.1:0-3205 GCF_004284735.1 Shinella sp. JR1-6
CCTTCCTCAAATTGGCATCCATTCGCCTCATGCTGAGAAGGCTCTGTTCAAACTGAATAACTTTCCGGACCGACTCTGAGGGTTTGCAGCATTTCGTCCAGCTCCGACTTCCAGAGCTTCCCGAGGCCGCGCTTATAGACGGCGCTGGCCTGCTTTTCGGTCTTGCCCTCTGCGAGCGAACGATCGTGCTCTTCTTTGAGCGTTTGAGCTGCTGTGCCAAACAGATCAATACTATCGGCGCGGGTCGCCTTGCGCCCGCCAGCGCCGCGAGATTCAACCGTGCGGAGTGGATCGTCAGAGCGGTCGAGGACCTTAACGAAGTGCAGCGCCGGGTGATTGTCACCGTAGGCTTCACGAATTGCATTGCGGTAGCGCGAGGCATAGATGTTGCGCGTCGATACGGACTTGTCCGCAAACGTCTCCCATTCCTTTTCCCAAAGGTCGGCGTAATCATCGGCGTCGGCTGTCAGGTTTGCAACAAATGTTGCAATGGCATCCTTGACCACCGGGCGACGGCCGGTCTTTGCACGCTGCTGTTCGTCGGCGTCGGTCTTCTTCGCGTTCATTGAACTTTCTCATTTCCTTGATGTGCGGTGATCATTGGCGAAGGCTTCATGAAGCCGCTCACTGCGGTTCGCTTTCATCGCTGACTGTGAAAACCACCGTTTCACCTTCGATAGTGTACGGCACCTTTTTGCTAAGGAGCTGATCGGCCGCGATTTCCGGCAGATTGTAGGTTTCCACGATGACCTTGCGCAGTTGGGGCCTGTCGTCTTCGAAATGATATCCATTAATCGCCCATGCGACGATTCCGGGCGTGTGAACGGCGGGGCTTGATCCGAGACGGTAGGTTGCCATTTGCGATCTCCTTGGATGACTATGGAGGCAGAATAAAATAAAAATATATGGTCGGCAACATAAAAAGTAAAAATAACGACTGTTTATTTTATTAAATTGAGGGAGCAAAGCCCGATTATGCCCTTGTAGCGCGTAGCGTCACATGCTACATAGGAGTATGATAATCGGCTTTCGACACAAGGGGCTTGAGACCCTTTACAAAACCGGCTCTGCCCGTGGGGTTCAAGCTGCTCATGCGCCGAAGCTGTCCCGTATCCTTGCTGCCTTAAATGCAGCGGCATCGCCTGCCGAACTGAACCAACCAGCCTACAAGCTACACCCCTTGAAAGGGACGCTGAAGGGGCATTGGTCGATATGGGTAAATGGCAACTGGAGGGTTACTTTCCGGTTTGTCGGAGCTGACGTGGAGTTGGTCGATTACGTGGATTATCATTGAAGGAGACATACAGTGATGAAGAACCATCCCCATCCGGGCGAGCTGCTTCGCGAGGATGTTTTGGTGCCTCTCGGCATTGAGGTGACTGACGCGGCGCAGCGCCTTGGAATTGCCCGGTCTACGCTCTCTCGGATCATCAACGGGAAGGCTGGCATTAGTCCTGATCTGGCGATCCGGCTTGAACGTGCTGGCGTCAGCACCGCACGGTTTTGGATGAATTTGCAGTTGAACTACGAACTGTCCAAGGCCGAAGCGCGGGATCAGCCGGAAGTGAGGCCATTGCAGTCGGCAGCGGCTTGAAAATCGGAATCGTTCGTTCATTGGATTTGGCACGCCCAAACGTTACCAGTCTTTGCAGGATATCGAGGGAACCAAGATGAACGTCGTTTTTGCAGCAATAAGCGCCAGCCTCTTTTTGGCAATGCCTGCGATGGCTCAAAAGAGCGAAGTGAAACGCTCTCAACCATTTCAGGCGCAGGAGCGTTGCGAGACCAGATTGCAGGGACCGGAGCAGGAGCTATGCGAGGTGGCACAAAAGGCGACCCATGCGCCTAGCGGAAACCAAGAGAGCAGCGGAAGACAATAAGGGCACAGCCAGGTCATCGGGGCCTAGCTGCCAAGCGTACCAGCGTCCCGCGCCATCTCTTCTGCTGTACCCCATGCGTCTTCCCGGTCTTGAGTGTAGTATGCGATTGCCTCTGCCCTTTCACGCGAAAGGTTGGGGCGAGAGATGCGATATTCGCCCTCCCGCTTACTGATTGTCAGGCCGAGGGCGCGCACCGCGCCAAACAGGGCCTTGTCGTTTCGTGTGGGAACGTTGAGAGCATCGGCGATAATTTTGGCTACAGTCACCATGTGCATTCGATCTCCGGTTAGAATTCGTATGTTCGAGTGCCGTCCGGCAGCTCGCAGGCGATTTCCACGTGCAAGCTTTCGATCTCGTCCGTCTCGTAGTATTCGTCACGCCACTTGATCGCCGCTCCGTAGCTCTCAGCCGTGTGCACGTCGCATTCGCGCTCGTAGCCTGCGTTTTCCACCACAGTGTATCGCTTCTTCATATCAGCGTCCTTTCGGTGATGCTGCGGGCATCGAGGGGATCGTGCCGTAGGTGTACGTATCCAGCTTCTGGTTGGCGTGCTCGCGCTCGGCCTTGCGGATATCGCGACCATATCTGAGCGGATCAAAGTAGAACTCGATCTCAAGGCCAAGATCGCCATATGTGGCGACGTAGAACCGGGGCATTTCTACCCCGGCGCTGTTTAGGCATTTTGTCATCTCATCGTTTCCTTGTGGCTGATTTGAAGGTGTGTTCGACGGTGATTTTGAGGAAGAGGGGGATGGAGATTTCGAGGGCGATTTTGGTAGAGCCGTTGGGTTTGAGCTTTGCGAGGATACGGGCGAAGGAAGCCTTGAGGCGTCGGCCGGTTGCGCGGCAGAACTGGAACGTCTGGAACATTTGCGGACCTTTCGTTAGGCATCAGCGCCATGTGAAGACTATAGGCTTGAGGCCGCAGGCGGTCAACATAAAAAGTAAAAATAACTGAAAATAATTTTACGAAATAGGCGATTAAGGGGCTTGCGTTTAGTAAAAATATCAGGCATATTGAGACCATGAAGAGCGGGAAAGCGGGTTCCACCATGACGACGACGAGAAAAGTAAAAAAAAGCGAGAAAAGTAAAAATAATTGTTGACCTGAGCGCAGAAAACGGCCATAGTAGGATTGGAAAAGGCTCCGATATTGGCTGAACGCGCAAGAAAAGTAAAAAAATCGCGATATGGGCGATAAAAAGTAAAAATAATGCTTGCGATTAGTAAAAATAGCTGGTAATATAGTAAAATTATGCGGGTGAAAGGGACACAGGCGGCGCGTTTAATATAAAACTACACCGGTGTAGTTTTATATTAAACGC
>NZ_SHMI01000085.1:0-3158 GCF_004284735.1 Shinella sp. JR1-6
TACATTCCCTGCGATATTTGTATTATTTTTGTCGTTTTTGATTTCGCGCCAGATGCCCTTTGCGATTGCGATTGTCAGGCCGATGGCTGCGCCGGTTATTGCGCCGATGACGAGGAGGACGGCGAGGCTTGGGGGCCAGGATCGGTTCTGGGGCGGCAGGGCGGTCGAGATGACGCGGATGTTCGTGGTGTCGAGCTGGCCGCGCTCGTTCAGCTGCTGGGCGCGGGCGAGGAAGGCCTCGTAGACGGCGGCCTTGGACTGGGCGTCGCGCTCGAGCTCGCGCAGCTGGACGAGGGCCTCGTTGTCGGTGAAGACGGTGGCGCTCTGGCTGGAGGAGCGGGATGTCAGGGCGGCAAGGGCGGCCTGGGCGCGGTCGAGCCGTGCCTTTGCGGCGACGCGCAGGCGGCCGCTTTCCGCCGCGATCTGGGTTTCGAGGGCCTTTGCCGCCGACTGCAGCCGGGCGATGACGGGATGGCGGGCGCCATAGATGATCGACTGCACGCCGAGCTGCTGCTGGGTCTGGGCATATTGCGTGCGCAGGGCGGCAAGCGTTGCGGTCTCCGGATTGTCGGCGCTGGCGAGGGTGGCGCGGCCGGAGACGAGCTCCTTGTAGGCGGCCTCCTCGGCGATCACCAGGCGCTGGGCCTCCAGGACCTGGGTGTTGAGCTGGTTCAGCGAGGTCTGGCTGGTCAGTTCGCCGGCCACGCTTGGCTGCAGCCCCTTCTCGCGCTTGTAGGTCTCGACCTGTTCCTCGGCCTTGTTGACGGCATCCTTGAGTTCGGAGAGGCGATCCTCCAGGCCCGTGACCGAGCGGCTGGCGCCGTCCGATTCGGCCTTTGCCAGTTCCTTTCGGAAGGAGGCGATCATCGTCGCGGAGATGTCGATCGACTTGGCCGCGTCCTCGGTGGTCACGGCAAGGGAGGCGACGAAGGAACGCTGGTCGCTCTCCACCTTCACGCGCTTGCGCAGGTTGGCGACGGCGATGACGGCGGGATCGCCGGTCGCGTCGGCCGGCACGAACTCGCGGTCCCGAACGAGGTCGAGATCCTTGACGACCTGGGAGAGCACGTTGCCCGAGCTCAGCACGCGCAGCTTGCTGGCGGCCGCAAGCATCTGCCCGTCGAGCTGGCCGGCACTGGCATAGAGATCCTCGTTGACCACCTTGAGGCCGGCGGGATCGACCAGCACCTCGGAGGTGGCGGTGAAGCGCGGCTTGACGAGGAACACGACGGAGGCGCCGGCAAGCGCGCCGATCAGGGCAAGGCCGGCGATGACGAGCCAGCCCTGCCGGATCCAGTCGTAGAGGTGCTGGACATCCAGCGCGAGGAAGGCGCCGCGCCGCTCGACGGCCGACGGATGGTGGCCGGGCATGGCGAGGGGAACCGATGACGATGTCGAGGCGGCCGTGGACGCTGCCGTTGCCGTCGCGGCGGACGACGTGGACGTGGACGTCGATGCGGACGCCGGGGAGGATGCGGACGCGCGGTCGGACGGGACGAGCTGGTTCAGCAGGGAGCTGCCGCGCGAGGATGACCGTCCCATGCGGCCCCTCACGGCGCCGGAAGGGTACCTGTCGGATATGTTGCTCATTCCGTAAAGTCCTGTCTTGCTTCGCGCGCCGGTCGGCGTGCGCCATGCGGGGGGATCGATTCGCGCGCGTCCATCCTGCCGGCTGTTGGTAAATTTGCGGTTTACCATAATGGAGGCTGCGCCTGCCGCGGTCTCAGCCCGGCCCCTGCCGGATGCGGGCTCCCCTATCGGGCGAACCAGGTGCGCAGCATGCCGGGCAGGCGCACCAGGGCCAGGCTGGCATAGTGCGGGTCGAGCATGACGGGCCTGCCCATCTCCCTTGCAAGGCGCAGGGCCAGGCCGCCGTCGCACACGACGATGCTGGCGCAGATGGCGGCGGCCATGCCGATCGTGCCGAAGGCGTAACCGAGCACGATGCAGCCGGTCACCATGACGACGAAGCTGTAGGTGAAGTAGCGCCGGACCAGCGTCTGGCGCTGCGTGACGAGGAAGTTGTTGCCGGCCAGGCTGAAGGCGGCGTTGACGGTCACGCCGGCACAGATCAGGAGCATCGGCCAATAGGCATCCTGATAGGAGGGCGGGAAGAACAGGTCCAGCACCATGCGCCCGAACAGGAACAGGAAGATGAAGGCGGCGAGCGCCGGCGTGAAGGCAAGCCAGGAGCTCTGGGCGAGGAGCTGGCGATAGGCCTCGCGGTCGGATCCGGCATGCAGTTTTGCGAACATGGGCGTGAAGGTGGTGGAGACGCCCTCGGTGAACAGCGAGGGCAGGATGCCGAAGCGGCGGGCCACGTCGAGGATGGCGGTTGCGGCGGGGCCGAGGAGGAAGAGGCTGAGATAGGCCGGCACGCGCTCGGCCGTTCCGCGGACCACGAGGGCCTGCCAGATCTGGAAGGCATCGCGCACGGTCTCGCGCCGCGCGGTCCCCGACAGGCGCGCGGCAAGGTCTATGCCGCAGCGAAAGCGCAGGACCGCCTGGAGGCCGGTGACGAGCCAGGCGGAGATGGCGTGCACGACGACGGTGATCTCCAGGCTGAGCTTGCCGTGCCAGGCCAGCAGGGAGAGGATGGACAGGGACAGGGCGTGGAGGCCGACCGCTTCGGGGAACTGCGACTGGAGGGGGCGTCCGAAGCCGCGCAGCTGTGCGCTGAGCAGGCCGTTCATCATGTAGGCGGGCGCGGCGAGCGACGTCGCGGCGACGACCAGCGGCGAGATCGGCCCCGTCCCTGTATCGACCGCCAGCCGGAAGAACAGGGCGGTGCAGGCCGCCACGAGCGCCCCGACGGCCATCACGGCCAGCATGGCGAAGTTCGAGATGGACTGCACCCGGGTGTTGTCGGCATCTGAGGAGAAGGTGGCGATGTCGCGCATCGACACCTGGTCGAAGCCCATGGGCCCGAGGCCGCGCGCCAGCCCCCAGAACACGTAGATGGCCGAGAAGATGCCGACCTCGGCCATGGGGATCGTGTTGGCCAGCAGCACGATGATCAGAGCCTGGAAGACGATACCGACCACACGCAGCGCGATCACATAGAGCGAGATCAGGGAAAAGTGCATGGACACATCCAGGTTTGGCTCCGCGCCGTTCGATGCGAACCTGCACGACAACGGTTGGCGAACCCTTAAACC
>NZ_SHMI01000086.1:0-3033 GCF_004284735.1 Shinella sp. JR1-6
ACCTCAATCCATTGTTCAAATTGAGAGAATCACAGATCAACACGTCAGTAAAGACATCCGCGCACAGGTCTCTTAGCGTAGCGCTCGGTGGGGTTATTTTGCGGCTGGTGGGGACCTCTCAAACTGGATAATCACCAGCAGGTTTAGGTTGGCAGAGTCTTGCATGACCCAAATCGACAGGAAACTTACTTCGGTTCAAAACGGCTTAGCCCAGTCTCTGAATGGAGCGCCGTTGCGCAACGCGCCGGGTTTGCGAGCCAGAACAGGGACATAGTGCCATGGATTGTAGGTGGTCTCGCCGCGACCGAAGCAACGTTTGTGCTCGCCGACATTGACCCCATCCTGCTTGATGACGATCCGATCAGCATAGGCATGCACCTCGACTGGACGGCCGACGGCAGTCGACAGGACCGAGTATTTGTTGTTGTCGAAACGGACCGTGCAGGTCTTCGACACCGAGGCCGGAACACTGTGGAAGCCATCAAACGACCCGACATAACGCACGAGGCTAACGCGCTCGGCCTCGAACATTTGCCAGATGGTCTGTCCCGTCTGTTCGGGATGGCTATGAGCCTTGGCATAGGCAACGCATTTGTCGAGCAGCCAGGCATTCAGTTCATCCACGCTCTTGACCCGCAGGCGCGGCGTGAAGAAGCGCTCGCGCACAAGGCCGACCTGGTTCTCGACCTGTCCTTTCTCCCAGCCGGATGCGGGCGTGCAGGCAACCGGCTGGACGAGATAGTGACTGCACATCTGCAGGAAGCGGCGATTGTAGAGCCGTTCTTTGCCGACAAACACGGCCTCCACCGCCGTCTTCATATTGTCGTAGATGCCGCGTGTGCAGGTGCCGCGGAAGAAGGCGAACGCTTTGTCATGAGCGTCAAACACCATCTCCTGGCTCTCACGCATATAGGCTCGCGCGAACATCATCCGGCTGTGGCAGAGCCGGACATGAGCGACCTTCACCGTTGTCGTTACCCCGTTGATCAGGACGATCTCGTGGCTCCAGTGTAAGCGGTTAGCCGGCAGCGTCTGGCATAAAGTTCCAAGGCATCAGAGCCTCAATATCCTGAGCGGGCCATCCGTTGGCCATGCGAACTAAGGTCTGTGTCAGCCAGGCGAGCGGATCGACGTTGTTCATTTTAGCTGTCTGCAAGAGCGTGGCGATCGTGGCCCATGTGTTGCCACCGCCTTCGCTTCCGGCAAATAGACTATTCTTCCGTGTGATCGTTTGGGGACGGATTGCGCGCTCAACGATATTGGAGTCAATCTCGATGCGACCGTCACCGAGAAAGCGCTCCAGAGATTGTCGGCGGGTCATTGCATAGCGGATCGCTTCCGCGGTCTTGGACTTGCCAGAGACCTTCACCAGCTCCTTTTCCCAGATTTCAAAAAGGTTCGCGACAATGGCCGCCGACCGCTCTTGTCGTGCGGCAGCCCGGATGTTGGCATCCTTTCCCCGGATCTCGTCCTCGACCTTCCACAACTCGGTCATCGCCTTCACCGAGGCTGTCGCGGCCTGATTGATGCCACCGATATGCAGTTCGTAAAATTTGCGCCTGACGTGAGCCCAGCACCCTGCCAGGGTGATGGTTTCATTACTGCCAGCCTTGACCTGCTCTTTGACCATACTTGTATAGGCACCGTGCCCATCAACCTGGAGAATGCCGGTGAAGCCGCTCAGGTGACGGGCAACGCAACGCCCACCTCTGCTGTCTTCAAATCTGTAGGCGACCATCGGCGGTTCTGATCCCCCGAACGGCCGATCGTCACGCGCATAGGCCCACAGCCACGCCGTCATTGTTTTTCCCGAGCCAGGCACCAGGGTTGGTAATGTCGTTTCGTCGGCAAACACCCTTTCACCCGCTTTGATTTTCTCCAGGATGTAATCCGCAAGGATCTTGAGCTCAAAGCCGAGATGTCCCATCCATTGAGCCATCAACGAGCGGCTCAGCGCCACGCTATCGCGCAGATAGATTGTTTCCTGACGGTAGAGCGGAAGGCCGTCGGCATATTTGGATACGGCGATGTAGGCCAGCAGCCGTTCGCTCGGCAGGCCGGCTTCGATGATATGGGCAGGCGCGAGAGCCTGCAGCACGCCATCACGGCCTCTAAACGCGTATTTGGGCCGACGAGTAACGATGACCCTAAACTTCGGCGGGATGACATCGAGCCGCTCGGAGCGGTCCTCACCGATCAAAACCTTCTCTAAGTCCCGGCACTCTTCAGGGGTTTCAGGCTCGATAACCTCCTCAATGCGCTCGAGGTGGGCGGCAAAGCCCTTGCGCGGGCGTGCTTCCCGCTTCGGCTTGTCTTTCCGTGACTGGTCGAGCTCGCTGTCGATCGCTGCCAGGCCGGTCTCGACTTCCTCGAACGCAAAGTCGATCTGATCGTCGTTGACCCCCAGTCGCAGCCGTTCCGAGCGCGTGCCTTTCTGAGCCCGCTCAAGCACTTTCACAATCGCAGTGAGAGTGGCTATCCGCTCGTCCGTATCCTTCTTGAGCGCCTCAAGCCGGGTGATCTCCGCTCGGGCAGCGGCGCCTTCTGCGCTCATGGCGACGATCATCGCCTTGAGTGCATCAACGTCGTCAGGAAGGTCCGAAGCAGAGAACGTCATAGCAGGAAGTAGATCACAAATAGTGACCTTTTCCTAGCGTTTACAGTAACATGCGTCGGATATCTTGGCGGGGTTCAGCCCGTCGAAAGCGGCCTCCTAACTGTCGCCGGGCGGATCTTCTTCCAATCCATTCCGCCCAGTAGGGCCATGAGCTGGGCGTGATCCAGACGGATGCGCGCCGCCGTCGCTGCCGGCCAGCAAAAGCCATTTCCTTCGATAACTTTCGAATAAAGACAGACCCCGCTGCCATCCCACCACACGATCCGGACACGGTCTGTTCGCTTGGAGCGGAACACATAGAGGGCGCCATTATAGGGTTATGTGGCGCGCCACATAACCGTTCTTATGTGCCGGGCGAGATTATGTGGCGGATCCGTCCTTGCGCCAGCCGAGGCCCGTCTAATCTGGAATTCTCC
>NZ_SHMI01000087.1:0-3022 GCF_004284735.1 Shinella sp. JR1-6
TAGTGAGCGGACACCTCTTCAGTCATGCCGGTAGACTATCGCCCAGATCCACACCAGCCGGTTAAGGCGACGCCACCGCCTGAGGGGGTGTCGGAAACCTACGCGTACCTTCCAAGCGGATTATTGCCGTCACACCGAAATTAACATGTAGAGGTTAATCGATGTTGCTGATTAAACGACTTGGTATCGATGATGCACACGTGCTGATCGCAGGAGCTCGCACAAAGGCCGAAGAGATCGGTGTGCCCATGTGCTTGCGATCACTGATGAATCCGGCCAACTCATCGCCTTTGAACGAATGGATGGGGGAAAAGTGACAAGCACGACGATTGCTCAGGACAAAGCATTTACTGCTGCAGGGGCGAAGCGCACGACGGAGAGCTATGGGGCGGCGAGCCAGCCGGGGCAGCCGGCCTATGGAATCAACTCTGCGATTGGTGGCCGGTTATCAGTCGTTGCTGGTGGGATACCGATCGTTGTTGATAACCAAGTCGTGGGCGCCATAGGCGTCAGTTCGGGAACGCCGGCACAGGACGCGTTGTGCGCTCAGGCCGGTATCGACACATTTACTGTCACTTTATAGATTGAGTTCACGCTATCGAAGGTCGCTCTGCTGCTTCAAGTGGCAAAGACGGCAGGCGCTACAAAGTTGGCTGGGCAGTATTCAAGCCGCCGGGGCAAACCCAATTGGCCGTATATCTGCTCCGAAATCGATCAGCATGAACAGCGCAGAATCGCGAGAGAGGAGGCCGGTGGCCTGGGGGCAATTCTCCGCTTGGATGAACTCCTGGTCACCAACCTCACCGTTCCGCCGCGTGCCTGCGGCAATGCTTTCATTGATGAAATTATCGATGTCATGGTAGTTGAGGGGCTTCGGATCGCCTTCGCCGCCGTTATCCTTCCAAATGAGGAATGCGCTGATCATCCGAAGGGCAGAGCATATGCTTCTGGGAGCATATCCCTCTGACTTCATCGTCTCGATCAGGGACGCAACGCTTGCTCGATGCGCCCAATCTTCGATCGGCCATCTGAGGCCAGCCTTCTTCGGTAGAGTGGCTGTCATGGATACCTCCGCTATCTTGCTGTCGCGGGGGCTATGCTATTATGCCGAGCTTCCGATCTTGACCTATTTGAAATCCCGGGCTTTGGGGAACGGGTTCGGCATAGTCTCCGGCTCGGGATAAGTGCCAGATTTACTGATCGACCGGTTGAAGGTAAAGAGCCGGAATTTTCACTGACAGCAACGCCTGCGGGATTTCGTGGCTTTGAGAAAGCCTGCAAAGGAGCGGAAATCGAAAACATCGCAGGTCAAATATCGATCAAAGAAATAACAGTAATCTAATTTTGCGTTGTATGGCGTATATCTTGAGTGGAGTACGAAAAATATCCTATTATTGCGGTGTATATGGCTTGCCGAAACGTGAATTATGTAGAATTTTACATGATGTAACTCGTATTGAATGGGGTGGCTCTAATCATTTCTTGTGGATGGGTCGTCATATGAAAGCAGAATCGCATATTGAATCGCTCGAGAAAAAGCACCTTTCCCTCGAAAAAGAGCTCCACACCATCCTTGCCTCCCCGTCGTCCTGCGATCAGGAGATTGCTGACATCAAACGGCGCAAACTCCAGATAAGGGACGAAATTGAGCACCTGAAAAAGAAGTAATAGCGATATGAATTTGATGCCGCTGCGATATTCGTCTCTACACGGAGAGTTGCGCGGCTCGCTGGTTGTCTGTTTAAGCTATTCTCTTTCTTCCCCCGGGGGGTATGCCTCCCGCTTCTGGGCCGCGTTCTACGCGGCCCTTTTTGCGTCGCTTCAAGGGTTTTCTTGCTGCGTCGGCCAAGAGGCTGTGTTTAGGCATGGAATGTTGACCCCATTGGCGGGGTGATACTTATCCAATTTTGACCCCTCCCTGATTTCATCGGACCATCCTGCTTTTTGAGCGGATGGAGTGGGGGAGTTGAAGAGAGTGGATACGATTGCGCGTGTCCGGCGAGCCTTCCATGTTCAGGGTTGGTCGGTAAAGAAGATCGCCAGGGAGCTGAATGTTTCGCGGAACACGGTCCGCAAGATTGTGCGCTCCGATGTCACCGAGTTTACCTATAAGCGCGAGGGTCAACCGCTGCCCCGGATCGGAGCCTGGAGAGGCGATGTCGAGCGGTTCCTGATCGCGAACGAAGGTAAGGCGTCTCGCGAACGGCTGACACTAATCCGGATTTACGAGGAGGTTCGGGCGCTTGGTTATGATGGCAGCTACGATACTGTCCGTCGTTACGCCAGGTCCTGGGCTAAGGCACGCGGAACGATCACGTCCGAGGCTTACGTTCCACTCTACTATGCACCCGGCGAGGCTTATCAGTTCGACTGGAGCGTAAGCGCGCAGGCGATCCCACGTAGCGGCGGGGCGCAACATGGCTCATTTTCGGCATGAATCATGCGGAGAATCCTATGAGCGACAGTGTGAATCAGGCTCGGGCCTTTGAGGTTTTGACGGCGACACCCGTACGGACGAGGCGTAAGCCACGAGATTGGCCGGACGCTGAGAAGGCTCGGCTGATTGCGGAGACGTTACAGCCGGGGGTGAATGTATCAGCGATCGCCCGCGCTGAGGGGCTGGATCCCTCGCAGCTTTACGGCTGGCGTCGCAAGGCAGTAGCCTCGGGGTCGGTTGTGCCCCTCTCGAAAGGGGCGAATGAAGAGGTGAGGTTCGCGCGCGTCGAAGCGGTTGCAAGTTCGCCGGTGGAAATCGTCATTGGTGACGTCGTGGTGCGCGTTGTGGGGGATATCGAGCCGGATCATCTTGGCAGGATCCTTAGGGCGGTGCGCAAAGCATGATCGCATCTGGCGTTGTCGTTTACGTCTCGTGCCAACCGGTTGACTTCCGCAAGGGGGCGGCCTCGTTGATGGCTTTGGTCAGGGATGGCGGTCTCGATCCGTTCTTATGTGCCGGGCGAGATTATGTGGCGGATCCGTCCTTGCGCCAGCCGAGGCCCGTCTAATCTGGAATTCTCCGCCA
>NZ_SHMI01000088.1:0-2988 GCF_004284735.1 Shinella sp. JR1-6
TACGGCGCTATTGGGGAGCGCGGGTTTCCTCCGCCTGCTCCGCTCACCGGCGGGGCCGGTTCGCTGCGGCCGCGGCCGCGCCGTCCTCACGGCGCTGCGGCTGGATAACGGTCTTCACCACCGGAAGCGGTCGTTACGAGAAGGGCAGGGCAGGGCAGGGAGGAAGAGGCCCGGCCTATTCCGTCCTGCTCACCCGAGCGGCCGGCACGGCGAGGAACGGCCTGAAGGCTGCGGCGACCTTGGCGAGGAAGCCCTTGCTGAAGCTGCCGAGCAGCTCGGCGTTCGGATCGTAGTAGTAGGACGCTTCCGCAATATCGTGGTTGAATTCCGACACGGTGATCCAAGCGCCCTTCCAGTCACGGATTCCAGCGCGCCGGCATTCGAGTTGCGGGATTTCCAGCGCCGTCTGATCGGCGCGCGGCGGCGTGCCGGAAATCGCCAGAATGACCAAATGGGTTTGCGCGCCTTTGGAGATGGCGAGCACCATGCAGACGGGGCGGGACTTCCGCCCTTCCGTTTCCCCGCTGTCGCGCTGCCATGCCCAAAGATAGGGATAGCGGAAGACGGAGCCGCTGGCCGGAATATCAGCCATTGGCGTCTTCCCCTTCTGCGATCAGGCGATCCAGTTCGGGGATGATCATGTCGATCAACTCCTGCGGCGCTTCTCCGACCGTGTAAACCCGCCGAGGATCGCCCCGGCTCTTCATGGCCTCGAACTCGTCGTAGGTCATGAGGACATAGCGCGGCTTGCGGTGCTGGGTGATCGCGACCGGATGGCGGTCGGCCGCCATGGTCACTGTCTTGGTGTCGCGCAGCAGGTCGACGGTTGTGAATTTCTGCATCTGCGGGTTCCTTCGATTAAGTCGAATAATACGCATTATTCGACTATTTTGCAAGCCGGAACACCGTTGCGGACGGAAGGCCTGCCTTCATCGATCTGCCTCGGGCGGGAAGGGAGACGAGGGGAGGGGCTTCAGGGCTTCCCTTCGGATCGCTTCGCGCCCGCTCGACGCGGGCGCCGAACGATAACAACGCGGGTGCCCCTCCGCAGCCGGAGGGGCAGGGCCACTACTTGATGAAGCCAAGCTTTTCCGCGATGGACGGCTCATGCTCGTGGCCTGCTTCCCGCAACATGGCGACCATATCCGCATGATCGAGATTGCTGACTTCATAGCCGTTGGCGCGGGCTTCTTCGATGATGCCCTCCAAGGTCGGATATTCCTCCAAGAGAACGCCGAGCCAGATTTCCGGCGTTCCGAAATCATCGTCGGTCTCGAAGCCCTGCAAAAAGTAGGTGAGCAAAGGTGCGTCGAAGCCGATGACAGCCTCCTCGTCCGTTCTCTCGCCCTTGCTAAGGGTGATCGTGTAGCGGCTCATTCGTAAACCTCATTCAGGATGTCCCAGCCCGTCACCCATCTCGGATCGTCAAAGTCGGGAGCATCGATTTCGCCGCTTTGCAAATCCTCGATGGCGCTCTCGCGATCTGCTGCGTCAATCTCGACAGTGATCCGGCGCTCGGCCCGGAAAATATGGACAATAGTGACTTTGTGCTTGCTCATCGGTTTTCCTACTCTCGGCTGATGATAGGCTTGCGATCAAGCCCGTTGCGAAAACATGCGCTGACAGGTCCGGCCATGGGCCTGCCAACCTGCGAAACCTCTAGAACGCGAATGCGGTCTGGCCGCTCGCCTGCGTGTAGGTGGCGCTTTCGCCTGCCACGTAGCGTTCCCGGCCCAGTTCGGACCATTGCAGGAAGCCGGAACGGTCATAGCGAAACCAGCCGTCCTCGATACCGAAGATCATTCCCCAAGCCGCATCCTCGGCGCATTGGCGGCCGGTGTTGATCGGCCAGTGCTCGGCTCCTTTGTCAGGTCGGCAAACGCTTGGGGCCGAGAAGGCACGAATGACCGCGCTGCGTCCGCCGGGTTCGGTCGCGCCGATCTCGCGCATCATCTCGCGGGCCTCGGCGGTGGTGATGTAGCCGGCGGCGCGTTTGTCGTCGTGGCGCGAATAGCGGCAGCCATAGGTGACGGCGTTCATGATGCAGGCGGGTTCGGTGAATTCCTGCGTTGCCAGCAGCTCGCGCCATTTCCCGGCGCTGACAAGATCGACGGCGTGCCACCAGCGGGCGGTCGGGGCGCTGGTATAGCCGTAGCGATTCGGCGCGCCGTCGCGGGCGATCTCGAAACCGAGCGCTGCTTCGACATGGCGCACATAGGGATGATCGACCAAAAGCGGATGGCGAAGGCCGAGCTTGCGCGGCTGCTCGTCGTCGGGGCGGCAAACCTCGATGGGAAACTGGAACAAACGCGAGGGAAGGTTCCACGGCGCGGGCATCTCGAAGCCGTGCGGAACGGACAGCGAATTGTTGATGTCGAGAACGGCAAGGTTGGGCGCAAACCCCTTCTCCACCAGCGCCATGCCGAGGGTGTCGGTGCTCGGGCTATCCATGATTATCGTCCTTCCTGAAATCTCACTCCAAGGGTTCGGGACCGCCCGAAGGGAACATTCCCCTCGGGCGAGCTGGTGCGCGCTGTTCGATCAATCCCACGGAATGACGGCCATCAGGTCTTCGTCGTCCTGACCGGGAAAACGGCCGAGATTGGCATTGAGCCTGCCGTGGCCAGTGCTGACGGAGAGGCTGAGATAGTCGCCGCCGTTCTGGTTCTTCTTCTTCCAGATGCCGCCGAGTTCGAGCCGCCGCCCGCGCGGGGACTTGGCATGGATGCGGTAGACGGGCGCGTCCTTGTTGGTGCTGGTGAAGGGTTCGCCGGTGATGTCGATGTCGTAGGCGATGGAGGCGATATTGCCGGTGAGGGTGCCGTCTTCGTTGAAGCGGATGAAGTTGGTCAGTTCGGTCATGGTCTGTCTCCTGAGTTTGCGTTTTCCCGCAGGGGAAGCCCCCTTGGGCGAAGCCTCCCCGGTCTTTCCGGGGGAATGGCCTCTGACATTCCCCCGGACAGAGGGGGGAGGGCGCAGCCCGCCCCA
>NZ_SHMI01000008.1:0-237993 GCF_004284735.1 Shinella sp. JR1-6
ACTTGCCTGCGGTGTCGCGCAGCCAGCAAAAGCCTGCCTCTCGTCGCCAAAACGTCCGGTGCTATGCATTAAGGCGGCTAGCCACTCAGCATGTCGTGCCCTTAAGGCTACCATCACTGAATGATGCACGTCCCCGGCCAATCACTGCATTGGCGCCCAGTGCAGCTCGCAAGTGACGCGGTGGCAATCAAGATGCAGGCAACGGCAATGATGTTCCTCAATGTGTCGTCCCCTTGTGCGTAGCACTATATTCGGCGTTCAACAGGTGAACCAGGCTATCGGCCCGCTCTATTCCCAGCCCGTCTTGCGGGTCCCCGTTTATCTCCGCCGTCATCCCCGTGAAAACATCACAGACCGCCCCACAGGCCCGTGCCGTCCTTGCGAATGTCGGTCTGGCGATATCCGCCACCGGTACCTTTCAGAGCCCTGGCGGATGCAGCCCCCCGCTCCAACTAGTTGGGATAACAATGGAAGGCGATGTAGATGTCGCCATAGTCGTACCAATAGGACATCTCATACGAATATCCGTCGATGCGCCTTCCCTGGATGTTCGCCATATTCTGATGCCCAGCGATGAAGACGGTATTGTTGTTGTTGTTGCGTTGCCAGCGCTGCCGCATCTGCCCGCAGACTTCATTCACCATGGTGGCTGCATGATCCTGGTAATAGATGCAGGGATCGTCGGAATTGCCATTTCTCGGATCGACCTGCGACCCGTCAGACCGGCGGGTCTCGATGCGCTTAGAAGCGCAATAGGCGCGCACGGCCTGATCGTGTTTCCCTTGAAAATAGAGTTCCAGGTAGACGTGAAAATTTTTGCTGACCGCCTGCCGCCGGTTTGCCTGCCCCTGATTGACGGCGATGTCCTGGCGAATCGTGGAAATGAGCTTGTGATGATCGTTGTCAAGATCGTCCGGTACCGGCATCGTCCCCTCCCCGTTCAGATTGGAGAAGGAAATCACACGGGGCACGCCCCGACAAGCAACGTTGCTTCGTCTCGTTGATAAAGTCTAATTACCTCAACGCATACGGGTACACACCATGGCTCAAGGTCGCCTCCTATTCCGGGAAGAAAGTACCTGGTGCCAGTGAATAGGCCGACTGGATCAGCCGTGTTCCTTAGACAACCGGGAAGGAACGCGCGAGGATTTTCGCACGTTCAGGCCCGACAACCGCGCGGAATGGAGGGCATATGGGCGACTGGACCTTGTTCATCATAGGGCTTGCCATCGTCCTGGCGTTCTCCTTCACCCTGAACACGTTCTTCCTCGGCTCATTCGTCGCGGGCATGAAGCGCTACCTCCTGGGGCGCATCCTGGGTGGCACAATACGAAACACCCGGATCGACCATGAGGCGACGCATCGTACGCTCGGCCTGTTCGGGCTTCAGACACGCCATGGCGGGCCGGGCGAGGAGGAGATCGATCGCCTGCGCCCGAAGCGCTGGCAGGAAATCCTGACCTGGATCTGCTACATCGGCATGGGTGCGGGCTTCGCGCTCATGATCTACGCCAAAGCCCGATAGCCACGATCCGGCTGCGCCCCCCGAGCTGCTGGATGTGCTGGCCTGGCGGCTCGACCAAGAGGCGGCCGACGAATGCCGGCAGAAGGCGTTCTGCCGCCCTGCATCGGCGAGGAGCGCGAGATATCCACCGCCCTCAACAGTCAGTTGTGCGCAATCGATAGAATCAGGTTTTCATCTAGTCCTTCAAAAAATTTGCTTTTTAGCGGGAACAAATTTTGCAGAACCGCATTTACCCCGTGCAACGACAGACACCCCCGGATGTGGTTGCGGAGGGGGACCCGAGAGCGATGTGCACGCTCTTGGGTCTCAACCATTTTGGGGGCAAGGCCGCCGATAGCGAGCAAGGCCCATCTTTCCTTCAGCCGCAAAGAACAAACAGGTTCATCCCGCGTTTTCCTGCAGACGCCGAGCAAGAGGAGTGCGACATGGTCTTCAAGGAAGGTACCTTCAAGGGCGAACCGCCCGAACATTTCGACGGTCCCCACCCGGCCTGGCTGGAGACGGCGGTAGCGGACGCACTGTCCATCGCGGGCGACGTGGATGCCTCCGACGTCACCGTGACCTGCAAGGGCACGCGCATCATTCTTTCCGGCAGCATCGGCTCCGCGGAAGAGGCGGACCGGGCCGTCGCGATTGCCGCCGCCGTCAAGGAGGTCAGTGAAGTGGACAACCGCCTCTCCTGGCTCTGACATACGCGAAAAGCCGCCATTGCCGGCGGCCCCTCCGGAATGCTAGGTGCAATGCAGCAAACTGGAGTGACGCCGGATGCTCGCCGAGAGACCGACCTATGATGCGCTTTACCGGGATTTCCGCTGGCAGATCCCCGGGCGCTTCAATATAGGCACCGCGGTTTCCAATGCGTGGGCGGCGCATGCCCCCGACCGGGTCTGCCTTGAGCACTTCCTGCCCGACGCCCCACCACTCTCTCTAACCTACGGTGAACTGGCCGCGCGGTCTGACGCCTTTGCCGTCGCCCTAGCGGCAGAAGGGGTAACGGTCGGGGATCGTGTCGCCATCCTGCTGCCGCAGGGTTTCGAGACGGTCATAGCGCATCTGGCAATCTACAAGCTCGGCGCCATCGCCCTGCCGCTCGCCCTTCTCTTCGGCGCCGATGCGCTGTCCTTCCGTCTGAAGAATGCCGAGGCAAAGGCAATCGTCACCAATCGCTTCGGCCTGGAACGCCTGAAGCCGATCCGGGCCGAGCTGCCGACGCTGGATCTGGTGATCACCACCGAGCCGGGCAAGGACGCCTCGGCAAAATCGTTCGAAGAGCTCATCGCCCGCCATGCCGGCCCTTTCGCAGCCGTCGACAGCGGCCCGGACGACCCGGCGATGATGATCTACACGTCTGGCACGACGGGGCCACCGAAGGGGGCGCTGCACGGCCATCGCGTGCTGCTCGGTCATGTGCCGGGTTTTCAGATGCATCACGAGTTCCTGCCGCAGCCGGGCGACCGCATCTGGACGCCATCGGACTGGGCCTGGGCAGGCGGACTTCTCAACGTGCTCCTGCCGGCGCTGCTGCTCGGCGTGCCCGTCGTCTCCTCGCCGGGCCAGAAATTCGACCCCGACATGGCCTACCGCATCATGCAGGACATGAATGTACGCAATGCGTTCATCCCACCGACGGCGCTGCGGCTGATGAAAACAGTCGCCAATCCGCGCGAAAAGTACCGGCTGAACCTGCGCACCATCGGCTCGGCCGGTGAATCGCTCGGCCGCGAGACCTGGGAATGGGTCCGCGACACGCTCGGCATCACCGTCAACGAGTTCTACGGCCAGACGGAGTGCAACATCGTGCTCGGCTCGATCGGCAAGCTCGACGTGTCGCGACCCGGGCCGATCGGCAAGCCGGTGCCCGGCCATGTCGTTGCCATCATCGATGCGAACGGCCGGGAAGCGCCGCGCGGCACCGTCGGCCAGGTCGCGGTAAGGCGACCCGATCCCGTCATGTTCCTCGGCTACTGGAAGAACGAGAAGGCAACGACGGAAAAATTCATTGGCGACTGGATGACGACCGGCGACCTCGGCCGCATGGACGAAGAGGGTTACGTCACCTTCTTCGGCCGCGACGATGACGTCATCACCTCCTCCGGCTACCGCATCGGGCCGAGCGAGATCGAGGATTGCCTTGCCGGACATCCGGCCGTGCAGCTCGCCGCTGCCGTGGGCAAGCCTGATCCGGTGCGCACGGAAATCGTCAAGGCCTATGTGATGCTGCGCCCCGGAAACGCGCCGTCGGACGCCCTTGCAAACGATATCCGCGACTGGGTGAAATCGCGTCTTTCCATGCACGAATACCCGCGCGAGGTGGACTTCGTCGATGCCCTGCCGCTGACGACCTCGGGCAAGGTCATCCGCCATATCCTGCGCAAGCGCGCAGCGGAAGAAACACCCTTCGCCGCCTAGTTTTTCAGAGGCTCGGAACGTCAAGCCGCCGACTGGACCGGAAAGGCCTCAGCGGCGCGCGAGCGCGCGGATCTTCTCGCGGAGCAGCCGCGCGACATTGCGCGTGTTGCGATAGAGGTGAAGCTGCGTCGCCACCTGGCGCACGTCACGGTCGCGATTCTGCTGCAGGCCGACGACGAGCGTGCCCATGTCCTCTCGCTCTTCCCAGAAGCGGCTCATGACCGGATGATCCGGCACCGCGCAGGAATCCGACCGGGCGATATTGGCGTCGTCGAGATGCCACTCCGTCAGTTCCGCCACCAGCAGCTTGCCGGGCGAGAACTTGGCGAACTCCTCGTCATAGGCGGTCTTCCACGTATAGGCCTCGCCCCCCATCATGAAGACGATCATCGAGGCGATGGCCCGGCCGTCGAGGTCGAGCGTGTGGATGCGCACGCCGTCGGTCTCGGCAAGGTTGCTGATCGCCTCGCGGGCAAAGGCGGCACGGTAACGATCGTTGATCATCGCCGTGCGGCCGCGCCCCTTCCAGCCCGAGGCTTCGAGCAGCAGGAATTCCTCCATGCGCAACCGGATGTCGGCGGGTTGGCGGGCGACGTTGTAGAAAAGTGCGCCCATCGCATCGAGCTTGCGCCATTGCCGGCGCAACTCACGGAAGTGCTCCGGCGAGATGGCGTGCTGCAGATAGGTCTGACCGTCGAGCAGGCTCTCCAGCATCGGGCGGCGATAGGTATCGGTGACGGTGACGGGAAGGTTCCGGCCGATGGCGACGGCACGCATCAGCTGCGCGAAGGCACCGTTGAGGCGCAGGTCCGGCAGGACGAGGATGCCTGGCAGGCCGCTGCCGGCACCGCCAAGGGCTTCCAGCACGTTGTCCAGCGTTTCGGCGGCATCCTCAGCATCGACGAGGGGCGTCCCGAGCGGCCCGAACGGATTTGCCCAGGCGCGCAGGATGCTCGAGCCGATGGAAAAGCCCGGCTTCTCGACGGAGAAGGGCATGAGGAAGCGCATGCGGCTGCGCCCGGCGCCCTCGTCGCGCAACACAGAAAGGCGCACGGTGCGATCCTCAAGGCGCGGCATGGCAGGAGCGAGAAAGCGCCCCGTGAAGAAGACGTTCGGCTCCATGACGCGGTTCGACAGGAAATCGAGTTCCTGCTGCAGTTCGTAGCCGGCTGTCGCCGGATAGAGCGCCAGCGAGCGGCCGGGCCGGCCGACAAGGAAGCGCTGGTCCGCCGGCGGCGCATGCGGCAAGGCAGGCGGAATGGCGGCCTGGGCACGGCCGGTCACGATCGTGTGGTCTAAGCCGTGGCTATCGGTCATGGCGGTCCACCCCGTTGGCAAGGCTTGCCGTCACCGGATTGGCGAAGGCGAAGAGAATGATGGAGAGTTTTCTACGCACGACGAGGTGCAGCAGCAGCGCCTCGAGGATCATGGCGCCGGCGGTGGCCGTCGCCGCACCCGTCAGACCGAAGAGCGGAATGAGGGTGACGTTGAAGCTGATGTTGGCGGCCAAGGCCACCGCATAGACGAGAACGCAGAGTTTCTGCTGGCCTGCCATGGTGAGCAGCACCTCGCCCGGCCCGATCAGCGCCTTGGCGAGAATGCCGACGAAGAGGATGAACATCAGACTATAGCCCGCCGTGAAGGCGGTACCGAACAGGGACAGGAGGAAATGGCCCAGCGCCAGCACGCCGAGCCCGACGGCCAGCGACGGCCAGAAGCTCCAGCGCACCGTCTCGCCGGCAAAGCGCGCCAATGCCAGCCGGTCGCCGGCCGAAAAGAGCGCAGAAAAGCGGGGCGCCGCAGCGGCCTTCACCGAGAAGAACACGAAGTGCACGAGCGCCATGGTCTTCGCCGCAGCGAAGTAGATGGCGACACTTTCCGGATCGAGGTAGAGGCCGACCACGATGACGTCGGAATTGGTCAGAAGGAAGCCGAACCCCTCGATGAGGAAGATCGGCAAGGCCGCCTTGATCCAGAGGGAGAATTCCAGCTTGCGCGGCCCCTTGACGTAGCGCTTGCTGAGCCGCCGCAGGATGTTGAAGAACTGCACGACGGTCGTAAGATAGGTGGCGGCGAGCGCCGCGACCATGGCGGTCAGCGCCGTGTGGGGCGCGTCCAGCAAAACCGCCAGAACCATGAAGACGAGGATCAGCAGCGGGCGGATGATGTAGGTCGGGCTGAGAGCCACCACCGCCCAGCTATGAGCCCGCGCCGTGCTGTCGAGCACATCGCCGAGCGCAATCATCGGCATGCAGAAGAGACCAACGAAGAGCGGCACGACGTAGTAGTCGGCAAAACTGTCATGGAAGAACCACAGCACGAGCAGGCCGATGGTCGCCAGCACCGTCGAGGACAGCATGGCGAAGACGCGCGCCGTCGAGGTGAGGCCACGGATTTCTGCGTGCGCGCTGCGTCCTGCATAGTCGGGCAGGAAGCGTACCACGGTGGTGTGGATGCCGAGACAGGACATGTCGCCGAAGATGACGACGAGTGCCCAGACAAAGACAAAGATGCCGTATTCGAACTCGCCCATCACGCGGGCGAGGATGATCTGCGAAAGGAAGGCGATTGCCGCATTGATCACGCGAATGGCGAAGGTGATGAGCGCCATGCGTTGCGCAAGGTTGCGAGGGTCGTCGCTGACGAGGATCGTTCCGAGCGCGCGCACCAGCGGTTCCGCCTTGCCGCGCAGGGCCGATGGCAGCAATTTCTCCGCCGACTGAATGACCGCCATCAACACAGGAACCCGTACGCAACGCAGAACTGAACCAGGATCAGTCTTGTCAGATCAGGGTTAACAAACGGTTGGGTCGGCCGTGAACGGTGCAGCGCCCACCAAAGAAAATGCCGCCCGGGGGCGGCATTCAATGGGAGCGGATCAATATCCGCATATCTCTCTTCCGTTATCCTCAGATCGAGCCCGGAGATGACGTTTGGCGGTGGGGCAACGGTTCATGTGAACGATGCGCCATTTACTCCTGCGGCCGGTCAAGCCTGCTCGAAAGCGCCGTGGCAATGCTTGTATTTCTTGCCCGAGCCGCATGGGCAGGCCTCGTTGCGCGACACGCGGCCCCAGGTCGCCGGGTCGGCCGGATCACGATCTTCCGGCGACACGCCGACGGCCATGAAACCGCCGCCATTGCCTTCGCCGAAGTCGTCCTCGCCGGTCGTGCCGTCGATATGATGGCCCTCCATCTCCGGCGGCACCGGCGCCGGGGCATCGGCAGCCTGGCGCACCAGCTCGACGCGCATGAGCTGCGCGGTCACGGTCTGGCGAAGGTTCGCGAGCAGAGCCTGGAAGAGTTCGAAAGCCTCGGCCTTGTATTCCTGCAGTGGGTCGCGCTGGGCATAGCCGCGGAAGCCGATGACAGAGCGCAGATGGTCGAGGTTGACGATGTGTTCGCGCCAGAGATGGTCCAGCGTCTGGAGCAACACGGAGCGCTCGACATAGGTCATGATCTCGGGGCCGAAGCGCTCCGCACGGTCGGCAGCAGCCTGGTCGGTCGCCTTGTGCAGGCGCTCCAGGATGTCCTTCTCGTCGATGCCTTCCTCGGCTGCCCAGGCGTCGATCGGCAGATCGAGGTTGAGCTGTTCGAGAACACCCTTCTTGAGGCCCGCGACATCCCACTGTTCGGCATAGGCGTTTTCCGGAATGTGCAGGCGGACGAGGGTTTCGACCACTTCGTGACGCATGTCGCCAACGATTTCCGAGAGGTTCTCGCCATCCATCAGCTCGATGCGCTGCTCGAAGATGACCTTGCGCTGGTCGTTCAGCACGTCGTCATACTTCAGGAGGTTCTTGCGGATATCGAAGTTGCGCGCCTCGACCTTCTTCTGCGCACGCTCCAGAGCCTTGTTGATCCAGGGATGGACGATCGCCTCGCCTTCCTTGAGGCCGAGCTTCTGCAGCATGGAATCCATGCGCTCGGAGCCGAAGATGCGCATCAGGTCGTCCTGCAGCGACAGGAAGAATTTCGAACGGCCCGGGTCGCCCTGACGGCCGGAACGGCCGCGCAGCTGGTTGTCGATGCGGCGGCTTTCATGGCGCTCGGTGGCGAGAACATAGAGGCCACCGCCGGCAAGCGCCTGCTCCTTCAGCTTCTTCACCTCGGCGATGATCGCCTCACGCTTGGCATCCCGCTCGGGACCCGGCTCCATCTCGGCAAGGTCACGCTCGAGGCGCATTTCAAGGTTGCCGCCGAGCTGGATGTCCGTGCCGCGGCCAGCCATGTTGGTGGCAATCGTGACAGCGCCCGGCACGCCGGCCTGCGAAACGATATAGGCTTCCTGCTCGTGGTAGCGGGCGTTCAGCACCTGGAAATCCTGGAAACCTGCCATCTTGAGGCGTTCGGCAAGATATTCCGACTTCTCGATCGAGGTCGTGCCGACGAGGACCGGCTGACCCTTCTCGCGCGCATCCTTGATCTCCTGAATGATCGCCTTGTACTTCTCCTCGACCGTCCGGTAGACCTCGTCGTCCTCATCGAGGCGCTGGATCGGCAGATTGGTCGGCACTTCCAGGACCTCGAGGCCGTAGATGTTGCCAAACTCTTCTGCTTCCGTCGAAGCCGTACCCGTCATGCCGCCGAGCTTGGAATACATGCGGAAATAATTCTGGAAGGTGATCGAAGCCAGCGTCTGGTTTTCCGGCTGGATCGTCACCTTTTCCTTGGCTTCCAGCGCCTGGTGCTGGCCTTCCGAATAGCGGCGGCCCGGCATCATGCGGCCGGTGAACTCGTCGATGATGACGATCTCGTCGTTGCGGACGATGTAGTCCTTGTCGCGGGTGAAGAGCTTGTGGGCCTTCAGCGCGTTGTTAATGTGGTGGACGATCGCGACGTTCTCGACATCGTAGAGCGATTCGCCCTTGAGCAGGCCCGCCTGACGCAGGAGGTTTTCCAGCTTTTCCGTGCCGACTTCGGAGAAATTGGCCGAGCGCTGCTTCTCGTCGATCTCGTAGTCCGCCTCGTCCAGCATCGGGATGAAGGCATCGATCGTCGTATAGAGGTCGGACCGGTCGTCGAGCGGGCCGGAAATGATCAGCGGCGTGCGTGCTTCGTCGACCAGGATCGAGTCCACTTCATCGACGATGGCGAAGAAGTGGCCGCGCTGCACCATCTGGCCGCGCTCGTACTTCATGTTGTCGCGCAGATAGTCGAAGCCGAGTTCGTTGTTCGTCGCGTAGGTGATGTCGCAGCCATAGGCGGCGCGGCGCTGGTCATCATCGAGACCGTGCATGATGACGCCGGTGGAAAGCCCCAGAAAGCTGTAGATCTTGCCCATCAGCGCACTGTCGCGTGTCGCGAGGTAGTCGTTGACCGTCACGACATGCACGCCTTTGCCGGCAAGCGCATTGAGGTAGACGGGAAGTGTCGCCACCAGCGTCTTGCCTTCACCGGTCTTCATCTCGGCGATCGACTTTTCGTGCAGGATCATGCCACCGATCAGCTGGACGTCGAAGGGACGCAGACCCAGAACACGAAGGGCCGCCTCGCGGGCAACCGCAAAGGCCGGCACCAGAATGTCGTCGAGCGTCTTGCCGCTAGCAAGTTGCTCGCGGAATTCCACGGTCTTCGCCCGCAACGCGTCGTCTGAGAGCGCCTTCATCTGCGGTTCAAGCGCATTGATGGCATCGACGCGCGGCTTGTAAGAGCGGATGCGACGATCGTTCGAGGAACCGAACAACTTGCGGGCTATGCCGCCGAGGCTGACCATCAGGATGGTCCTTTCTTCATGGGCGCCCGGCGCGTGACAGGTCGCACGATATTTGCGCGCAAAGCCTTGAGACGCCCGGAAACTGTTCTGGACGCGGGATTGCGTGACAGATAAGAGGGGGGTCGAATGATGTCAACGGCTCAGGCGGTTGCACAACTGCCACATTCTGGTGGTGTTGAGCCGTCTGGCACCGGATATCGGCCCGATTCCGGCGAGGATTTGAAAGGTCTTTTTCAATATGTTCAAGTACAGCAAGCTCGCAGCAGTCGCCCTTATTGCGATTGCCGCCGCAAGCACCAGCGTCCGCGCCCAGGATGCCGCCGCCGATCCAGTCATCGCCAAGGTCGGCACGCTCGATATCCACGAATCGGAACTGAAGCTCGCCATTGCCGGCCTAGACCCGCAGCTTGCCAACCTGCCGGACGAGCAGAAGCGCGTTGCCGCCCTCTCCTCGATTATCGACGTGAAGCTGCTCGCCGCCGATGCCGGCAAGGAAGGCCTGCAGGATACGCCCGACTTCAAGCAGCGCCTCGCCTTCCTCACCGATCGCGAACTGCACAATGCCTATTTCAAGAAGCATGTCGTCGATGCGGTGACCCCGGAAGAAGTGAAGGCCCGCTACGACAAGGAAGTCGCTGCCATCGAGCCGGAAGATGAAATCCGCGCCCGCCACATCCTCGTCAAGACCGAGGAAGAGGCCAAGGCCATCATCAAGGATCTCGATTCTGGCAAGGATTTCATCGAAATCGCCAAGGAAAAGTCGACCGACCCGAACAAATCCGAAGGCGGTGACCTCGGCTACTTCGGCAAGGGCCGCATGGTTCCGGAATTCGAAGCGGCCGCCTTCGCACTGGAAAAGGGCGCCTATTCCAAGGAGCCGGTGAAGAGCCAGTTCGGCTTCCACATCATCAAGATCGAGGACAAGCGCAAGCAGCAGCCCCCGGCGCTCGACCAGGTCGAAAGCCAGGTTCGTCAGCTTGTCATGCGCGACAAGTATCTGGAACTTTTGGAAAAGGCCAAGGCTGCAGCCCCGGTCGACATCCAGGATGCCGCGCTGAAGACCGCCTATGACGCGGTCAACAAGCCGGAAGCCGCGGGTGAAGGCGAAGCCGCACCGGCAACCGAAGGCCAGCAGTAACAGACAACGGCCCGGCAACTGTCGGGCCATTCTTGAAACAGGAAAGTACGATGTCCGGTTCCGTCTCCCCGCTCGCTCCCAAAACCTATGCCGAAATGCCGCCAGTACGCGGCGTGCGTATGGCGACCGCTGCCGCCGGGATCAAGTACAAGAACCGGACAGACGTGCTGATGATGGTGTTCGACCGCCCCGCGGCCGTCGCGGGCGTCTTCACCCGCTCGAAGTGCCCCTCGGCGCCGGTCGATTTCTGCCGTGCCAACCTGCCTGGCGGCATCGCTCGTGCCGTGGTGGTCAATTCCGGCAATGCGAATGCCTTCACCGGCCGCAAGGGCCGCGAATCGACCAGGATGACGGCGGAAGCCGCCGCAAGGGCGATCGGCTGCCAAGAGGGCGAGGTTTTCCTCGCCTCGACCGGCGTGATCGGCGAACCGCTCGACGCCACCAAATTTTCCGGTGTGCTCGACACCCTTGCCGCATCCGGCACGGAAGATTTCTGGTTTGAAGCCGCCAAGGCGATCATGACGACGGACACCTATCCGAAGGTCGCGACCCGCACCGCAAAACTCGGTGGCGTCACCGTGCGGATCAACGGCATCGCCAAGGGCGCGGGCATGATCGCGCCCGACATGGCAACCATGCTCTCCTTCGTCGTGACCGATGCCGACATCCCGGCACCGGTTCTGCAATCGCTGCTCTCCGCCGGTGTCGGCCCGACTTTCAATTCGGTCACCGTCGACAGCGACACCTCGACCTCTGACACGCTGATGCTGTTTGCGACCGGTGCAGCCGAGGGCCAGGCCCCTGTCACCGCTGACGATGCCGCGCTCGACGATTTCCGTGCGGCGCTGAACGACCTCCTGCGCGACCTGGCGCTCCAGGTCGTGCGCGACGGCGAGGGCGCGCGCAAGATGGTGGAAGTCACCGTCGAGGGCGCTGAAAGCGACGCGGCAGCCAAGCGCATCGCGCTTTCCATCGCCAATTCGCCGCTGGTCAAGACCGCGGTTGCCGGCGAGGATGCCAACTGGGGCCGTATCGTCATGGCCGTCGGCAAGTCCGGCGAGATGGCCGACCGTGACCGCCTCGCCATCTGGTTCGGCGACGTGCGCGTCGCCGTCGATGGCGAACGCGACCCCGCCTACTCCGAAGAGGCAACCACCGCGGTCATGGAGCGGCAGGATATCCCCGTCCGCGTCGAGATCGGTCTCGGCACCGGCAAGGCGACGGTCTGGACCTGCGACCTCACCAAGGAATATGTCGAAATCAACGGCGACTACCGCAGCTAAAGGCCTTCTTGCGTGACGCCATCAGAAGAAAACACCAGCGATCTGCCAAAAGTCCGCCGGCTCGAAGCCGTCGGCTTCCGCGCGTGGCCGGCCGCCTCTGTGCACTATGATGGAAGCTGGCTGTTCCGGCTGACCGCCGGCCACCCCTCGCGCCGGCTGAACTCGGTGAACCCGCTCGACCCGTCCGACACCCGCGATCTCGACATCCGCCTCCAGAAGGCGGCAAAGAAGTTTTCCGACTACGGGCGCCCGCTGCTGGTGCGCCAGACGCCGCTGACCCCACCGAAACTCGTCGCCCATATGGACGAGGCCGGCTGGACGGAGGCGGGCCGCACCATCGTCATGATGACGGACCTTGCGACCCTTCCGCGCGACGAAGGCCTCGACCATCTGCCGAGTCGCGACGTCGGTCGCTTCGTCGATGCGCGCATCCGCGTTGCCGGCGACGACCCGGCGTTGAAGCCCGGCCTCACCGAGATTATCAACGCCATCAAGCCGGAAACCGGCCTCTTCATCTTCGAGGAGCCCGATTTCGGCCCTGCAGCGGTGGCGATCGCCGTGCATGACAACGACCTTGTCGGTGTCCTCCAGCTTGGCGTCGCAAAGGAGAAGCGCGGCAGCGGCCTCGGCACTGCCGTCCTTCACGCCGCCCTGCGCTGGGCAAAGCTCAAGGGCGCCCGGCAGGCCTGGGTGCAGGTCGAGGCCGACAATGCGGCCGGCATCGCACTCTACCGCCGCGCCGGCTTCAAGGACGTCTACCAGTATTGCTACAGGGGGCCTGCCGCGGCATGAGCGAAACCGAAGCGAAACCCCGCCGCATTCTGCTCGTCGCCGCGTGCGCGCTCGTCGACGCTGATGGCCGCATCCTTCTGGCCCAGCGCCCGGAGGGAAAGACGCTCGCCGGTCTCTGGGAATTTCCGGGTGGCAAGGTAGAACCCGGCGAGACGCCGGAGGAGACGCTGATCCGCGAGCTGGACGAGGAACTCGGCATCCGCACGAAGGTTGCCTGCCTAGCCCCGCTGACCTTCGCCAGCCACACCTATGACGACTTTCATCTCCTGATGCCGCTCTACATCTGCCGCCGTTTCGAGGGCACTGCCCATGGCCGCGAGGGGCAGGCGATCAAATGGGTGCGCCCGAAGGCGCTGCGCGACTATCCCATGCCGCCGGCCGACGAGCCGCTCATTCCCTTCCTGATGGACCTTCTCTGAACGGAACGGCAGGGATTTACCCCGTATTTTTCAGTCTCCGTTAAGCAATCGTTTAGCACCATGGTTCAAAGATTGGGCCTAACGTTGCAATGAATGCCTACGAGACCCTCAGATGCGTGACGAAGACTTCTGGAAAACCGTTCAGGAGAAGGATTTCACGCCGGCCGGCGATAGCCGGACCGGCGCGCTCAACCTCGCCCTGCTCTTCGGCACCGCCGTCATCGCGCTTGCTCTGGTTCTGACCCCGGTCCTGTCCGCCAAGACCGACAAGCGCATGATGGCGAATGTGCCCGATGAATTCGACATGATCTCGACGGGCTCGATCCCGTCGGAAGGTGGAAAACGCTATACGGTGCGCCGCAGCGTCCTGCAGGAAATGCCCGGCGCCGTGTGCATCGTGAACGGTAACGGTGTCAGCAACGGCTGCTGAACGGGCAATACAAATGCGCGACGGGCGCGGGAGAGTGGAATGGTGCTGAAATTGCTGAGATCATTCTGCTCCGACCGCGCCGGCGGCACGGCTATCGAATACGGGCTCCTGCTGACGCTTATCTCGATTGGCCTGCTGGCAGGTCTCGAAGCCTTCAGCGGCGGCCTCTCGAACACCCTCACCACGATCTCGAACAGTATGGATTCCGCCGGCAAGGGCTAGCCGGATCAGTCAGAACCGCCTTGCTTCAGAGCATCGGCGAGGCGCATCGTCGCAGAACCGGGTTTCAACGGCTTCTGCTGGCTTTCGTGCGGTGCCCAGCCCGATACGTAGATGATCGAAAAACTCGCGCGGATACGCCCGTCCGGATCGGAGAACCGTTCCGCGTAAAGCTCCGCCGCGCGCAGGAACGTGCCGCGCGTCAGCGGCCGGCGGCTACGGCCGGCGAGCGGATTGGCCATGCCCATGGCCCGCAGGTCCTTCATCAGCGGAAAGATCGAGTCGTAGCGCACCGTATAGGTCTCCCGGTCCGTTACCGGCAGGGCGAAGCCACCACGCTGCAGAAGCGCGCCGATATCGCGCACATCCGGGAAGGGAATGACCCGCGGGCTCGCCCCACCCATGATTTCGCTTTCCGCCGCAAGCAGAACCTCGCGCAGTTCCTGCAGGGTGCCACTGCCCGGGATGGCCGCGAGAAACAGCCCGTCCGGCTTCAACGCGCGGCGGATCTGCACGAAGACGCCCGGTGTGTCGTTGGTGAGGTGCAGCGCCAGCGGCGAGACGATGAGGTTGGCCGATTGCGGCTCCAGCGGCACCGTTTCGAGCGGGGAGACCGTCAGCGCCTCACCCGGCGCCGCAAACCGTGCATCGCTCTCCACCCGCTCCATTGCGTCCACTTTACCCGTCGCGACGATCGCCCGCGCCGTAGCCCCCGTGTGGCCGTGCAGCTCGACCGCCCGCTCGAACCGGCGCTCGATGACACTGAGCCTTTCGGCAAGCTCCCGCGCCACCACGTCGAGCAGGAAATCCGCCGGCTGGCCGGCAAGCGCGCGCCGCCGGTTCGTGTCGATCAGGGATTGGTCGAAGAGCGTTTCCATGGGAGAGGTCCAGTTCGCAATTCCATTCGCTTTGGCCGCTTGCACCGACTATTGTCAACCGCATGGGCGAAATCGAGGCCGAAACAACGCCGGCAGTCCCGCTCCGGCTGGCCCTCGTCCGTCGGCTGCGCGATCTTGCGGACGGCGCCCTCGACCTCGTCTATCCGCCGGCCTGCGCCGGCTGCGGCGTGCTGCTCGGCAGCCGCGCAAGCCTCTGCCCGCACTGCTGGTCGAAGCTCGCCCCGATCGAACGCCCCTATTGCGAGGTGCTCGGCACTCCCTTCTCCCACGATCTCGGCCCGGGGATCCTCAGCGCCGACGCCATCGCCAGCCCGCCGCCCTTCGACCGGCTGCGCTCCGTCGCCCTCTACGACGACCTTGCCCGTGTACTCGTCCACGCGCTGAAATACCGCGACCGCACCGATCTCGCGCCGATGATGGCGAGGTGGATGCTACGCGCCGGCGACGGCACCGTGGAGGCCGCACACGCCATCGTTCCCGTTCCCTTGCATCGCTTCCGTCTCGTCTGGCGCAAGTTCAACCAGTCGTCGGAGCTTGCCCGCGCACTCGGCGAGTTGTCCGGCACGCCCGTCCTCATCGATGCCGTGCGACGGACGAAACGCACCCGCCGTCAGATCGGCCTCGGGCCCCGCGCCCGCGAGGAGAACGTGCGCGGGGCCTTCACCGTTACGCCCGAAGGCCGCGAGGCGCTGTTCGGCCGCCGCGTGGTGCTCGTTGATGACGTCTATACCACTGGAGCCACCGTTTCGGCCGTCACGCGCGCGCTGAAACGGGCGGGCGCTGCCGACATCACCGTTTTAACCTTTGCAAGGGCGCTTCCCGGACCTATATGAAAGATAAGGTTTTCCAAGCTTTGGAGCAGGAGAATATGGCTTCGGTCGTCATCTATACGCGTCAGTTCTGCGGCTATTGCAGCGCCGCCAAGAAACTTTTCGAAACCAAGGGCGTGACCTACGAGGAGCACGACGCGACCTATGCGCCGGAGATCCGCCAGGAGATGATCAAGCGCGCCAACGGCCGCAGCACCTTCCCGCAGATCTTCATCGACGAACGCCATGTCGGCGGCTGTGACGACCTGCATGCCCTGGAGCGCGCCGGCGAACTCGACGCCCTGCTCGCCGCCTGAGGAGCATCCCATGACCGTCACGATCGCCGCCCTCCAGATGTGTTCCGGGACGGATCCCGTCCGCAACGTGGAGGCAATGCGGCGCCTCGTGCGCGAGGCGGCCGCCAAGGGCGCCGTCTACGTCCAGACGCCGGAAATGACCGGTGCACTCCAGCGCGACCGCGCGGGACTGCGCGCCATTCTGCGCACGGAGGCCGATGATCTCGTGGTCGCCGCTGCAGCCGAGCTTGCCGCTGAACTCGGCATTCACCTGCATGTCGGCTCCACCGCCATCGCGCTCGCCGACGGCAAGGTCGCCAATCGCGGCTTCCTGTTCGGCCCTGATGGCGGGCAGGTCTGCAGCTACGACAAGATCCACATGTTCGATGTCGATCTCGACAACGGCGAGAGCTGGCGCGAAAGCGCGGTCTATTCCCCGGGTTCCGTCGCGCGCATGGCCGAGCTTCCCTTCGCAAAGCTCGGCTTCGCCATCTGCTACGACGTGCGTTTCCCTGAGCTCTTCAAGCTGCAGGCCCAGGCCGGTGCGGAGATCATCTCGGTTCCCGCCGCCTTCACGCGCCAGACCGGCGAAGCCCATTGGGAAACGCTGCTGCGCGCCCGCGCCATCGAAAACGGCGTCTACATCATCGCCGCCGCACAGGCCGGCATGCACGAGGATGGTCGCGAGACCTTCGGCCATTCGATGATCATCGATCCCTGGGGGCGCGTCCTGGCCTGCGCCGGCGGCACCGGCGAGGCCATCGTGCATGCCGAGATCGACAGCGCCGCCGTCAAGGCCGCGCATGACAAGATCCCCAACCTGCGCAACGGGCGCACCTTCACGCTTGAAGCGGCGAAGGCCCCCGCGAAGGGAGGCGTTGCCGCTTGATCCGCTACGAGCTTTCCTGTGACAACGGGCACACCTTCGAAGGATGGTTCGGCTCGGCGGACGATTTCGACCGCCAGCAGAAGAAGGCGCTCGTCTCCTGTCCCACCTGCGGCTCCAGCCATGTCGCCAAGCGCCTGATGGCGCCCTCCGTCTCGACCGCCCGCAAGAAAGAGCGCCGCCAGGAGCTCGTGGTGCAGGCCGGCCAGAAGGAGATGATGAACAAGCTTCGCGAAATCGTCTCGACCATCCGCGCCAATTCGGAGGATGTCGGTGAGCGCTTTCCCGAGGAAGCCCGCAAGATTCACTACGGCGAGGCCGAGCAGCGCGGCCTGATCGGTCGGGCCTCCGCGGAAGAGGTGCGCGAGTTGCTGGAGGAAGGCGTCGAGGTCGCGCCCCTTCCCGTCCTGCCCGACGAAACCAACTGATGCGCGGCCATCATCTCGCAATCTACAATTTCGGCCTGCATGTCGACGACTACGAAAGCCCGCGCGTCGAAGGCTTCCGTCTGCGCGAGCCGCTGAATTTCGAGGCCGCGAACCGGGCGGAAGGATTTGCCGGCCGTTCCGGCTATGACGGCGAGCCGGGGCCGGAAAGCTGGGGCGAAAAGGTCTATCCGCGGTTTATCGCCGGCAGCGGCTTTTTGGATGCCCCTTCCTCACTTTCACTGTGGGTCAGCCTCGAGGCGCTGATGGCCTTCAGCTACAATGGCGTGCATGCCGATGCCCTGAAACACGCCCGCAACTGGAACCAGCGGCAGGCCTGGCCCGCCCTCGTGCTCTGGTGGGTGGCGGAAGGCGACCGGCCGGTCTGGGCCGATGGCGCCGAACGGCTGGAGCATCTTGCCGATCACGGCCCCACGCCCCGCGCCTTTACTTTCAAGACACCCTTCTGCCCCGACGGCAAGGCCATTGGCATCGACCGGGAAGGCGTGAAGGCGATTGCCGCACGCAATGCGGCCGGGCAGGAGGACCTGCTGGCCGTCGCGAAAACGTTGAAGGCCTGAACCGAAGACTTTGCTCCGCGCCGGCTTCAGGCAGAGGCGCGGCGTGCCACCAGCATGTAGTTCACATCCATGTCCTTCGACAGGTTCCACTGGTTGGACAGCGGATTGAAGAACACGCCGGTGCGATCCGTCACCGTCAGCCCCGAGGCCGTCAGCGGCTTTTCGATTTCCTCCGGACGCACCAGCTTTTCGTATTGATGGGTGCCGCGCGGCAGCCAGCGCAGCACGTTCTCCGCGGCGAAGATCGCCAGCGCCGCCGCTTTCAGCGTGCGGTTGATCGTGGCGACGAACATCATGCCCCCGGGGCGCACCATGGAGGCGCAGGTGGTAAGGAAGAAATCGACGTCGGAAACGTGTTCCACCACTTCCATGTTGAGCACGACGTCGAAAGTCTCGCCGGCTTCCGCCAGTGCCTCGGCGGTCACGGCGCGGTAGTCGACCGGAACGCCACTGCCAGCCGCATGGGCCTTGGCGATGCCAATGTTCTTTTCCGAGGCATCCGCACCGAGCACATCCGCTCCCATGCGCGCCATCGGCTCGGAGAGCAGGCCGCCGCCGCAGCCGATATCGAGGATACGCAGGCCCTCGAGCGGGCGATGCGCCGTGGGGTCGCGGCCGAACTGTGCGGAAACGAGATCGCGGACATAGGTGAGGCGGACCGGATTGAACTTGTGCAGGGGCCGGAACTTCCCGGCCGGATCCCACCACTCGGCCGCCATCGCCGAAAAGCGGTCGACTTCCGCCTGGTCGATCGTCGTGCGGGCTGCCTCGCTCATGGCTCGTCTCCTTCGCGTCCGTGTCCCCCGTGAAGTCGGCCTCCCCGGCACGGATGTCAAGGGTTGAATGCCGAGGGAGACGAAGTGAAGCGGCTCAGCCGAGCCGCGTCGCGCGGAGCCTATCCTCGTCGAGGATGACACCGAGGCCGGGCGCATCGCCAAGCACCAGCCATCCCCCCTCGTGCCGCAGCGGCGCCCGCAGCGGATAATCGCGGCGTGCCTCGCTCCATTCCGGCCCGTCATAGGGATATTCGAGAAAGGGAGCATCGCCTGCGCCCGCCGTCAGATGCGCATTGGCAAGCACGCCGATGCCGTTCGTCCAGGAATGCGGGGTGAAGGCGACACCCGCCTCGCGCGCCTGGAAGGCAAGCCGCCTGCATCCCGTGATGCCGCCGACCAGCGCCACGTCCGGCTGGATCACATCGAAGGCCCGCTCCTCGATAATGTCGCGGAACTCATAGAGCTCACGCGTCATTTCCCCGCCCGCGATGCGCACGCTCGTCGCCTCCTTCAAGGCCTTCATGCCCTTGCGGTCGGAGCGGTGCAGCGGCTCCTCCATCCAGTAGACACCGAGCCGTTCCAGCTCCCGCGCAACAACGAGCGCGTCCTTGAAGCTCCAGGGGAGCGTCGTGTCCCAGGGCATGCGCCAACCCTGGTTGCAGTCGACCATCAGCTCCAGCCGGTCGCCGACCCGCGTACGGATCGCCTCCAGTGCCTTCACGTCCGCCCGCCAGCCATCGCGACCACCGGCGGAGGAAGAGAAGCGCACCTTCATCGCCGGAAAGCCCTCCGCGAGGTAGCGCTCGGCCTGGTCGGCCATGGCGGAAGGCGCACGCAGCACGCCGGAAGAGGCATAGAGCCGTACCCGGTCGGCGCGGCCGCCCAGCATGCGCCAGACCGGCTCGCCCGTCACCTTGCCCGCAAGGTCCCAGAGCGCCAGATCGAGCGGCCAGCAGCGGCCATAGTGGAAATTGATGTGCGAGAGCACTTCATAGTGCCGTTCGAGATGGCGCGGATCCTCGCCGATGAACAGGTCCTCATGCCCCTCGAACCCCTTCATCAGATCACCCGAGCCGACCCCTTCGCGGCCGTCTTCATCGCGCACACGCACGATCGTCACATCGAAATACCGGCGCGGGCGCCCGTCCCAGCTTGCCTTGAACGGCGGATCGAGCGGCAGCCGGTGATGGCTGATGCCAATGGAAACGATCTTGCTCATGTGCCCCTCCCCGAGAGCAATTCCTGGAACGGCGCACAGCCTTCTTCCAGAGCGTTTGCCAAACCAAGAGCCTCAGCCGAACTGCTGCCAGATCGTCTTGTAGTCACAATATTTATCGATCGCATGCACCGAGCGGTCCCGGCCGAAGCCCGATTGTTTGAAGCCGCCGAAGGGCGTCGCGAAATTCGACATGTCATAGGTGTTGATCCAGACCGTTCCGGCATGGATGCCCTCGGAAAAGCGGTGCGCCCGGTCCATGTCGCGTGTGAAGACGGCGCCGGCAAGCCCGTAGATCGTGTCGTTGGCGATGGCGAGCGCTTCCTCCTCCGTGTCGAAGGCGATGGCCGCAAGCACAGGCCCGAAAATCTCCTGCCGGGCGATACGCATGTCGTTCGTCACATCCGTGATGACACCGGGCGAGACATAGTATCCACCCGTCTCGGACAGCACCCGCTCCGCACCGAAGACGCGGCGTCCACCGTCCTTCTCGCCTGCCGCGACGAGGCCGAGGACCTTGTCCATGTGCTCCGCCTCGATCAAGGCTCCGATCTGCGCAGACGGCTCGAAGGGATGCGCCAGCACGATCTCGCGCCTCACCACGGCCTCGATCTTTTCGATCAGTGCGTCCTGCACCGGGCGCTGCACGAGAAGGCGCGTCGCGGCATGACAGGTTTCGCCGGAATTGTAGAAGCACCCCCAGGCGGCCGCACTCGCCGCCGCGTCGAGGTCCGCATCGGCGAAGACGACGAGCGGCGACTTGCCGCCGAGCTCCAGCGCCACGCGCTTGAGGTTCGACTGGGCAGCATAGCCCATGACCAGCTTGCCCACCTCGGTCGAGCCGGTGAAGGCGACCATGTCCACGTCCATGTGCAGCGCAAGCGGCTTGCCGACCTCCTCGCCGAAGCCCGTGACGACGTTGAAGACGCCCGCAGGCAAGCCCGCCTCGATGGCAAGTTCGGCGAGCCGCAGCGCCGAGAGCGAGGATTGCTCCGCCGGCTTCAGCACCACGGAGTTGCCGGCGGCGATCGCCGGCCCCAGCTTCCACGCGTCGATGATCATCGGATAGTTCCATGGCGTAATCGCCGCGACGACACCGAGCGGCACCTTGCGGACGAGAGCCCGCGCCTTCGGCCCGGTCGGCGCGATCTCATCGTACATCTTGTCGATCATCTCGCCGTAGTACTGGATGCCCTCGGCGCAGAGGCGCACATCGACGCCGAGCGAGGCCTGCACCGGCTTTCCGACATCGAGCGTTTCGAGAAGCGCCAGCTCTTCGCCGTGGACCCGGATCAGCTCCGCCCAGCGCAGCATGATCCGCTTCTTCTCGAGCGGCTCCTTGCCACGCCATACGCCGCTGGCAAAGGCCGTGCGGGCAGCGGCAACAGCACGGTCGACATCGGCCGCATCGCCGCGCGCCAGCACAGCGCCGGGCTGACCGTCCATGGGCCGCGTTCGGGTAAAGGTCCGGCCGGAAACAGCAGGCTGCCCCCTGCCATCGATAAAATGCCCGCGGGCAAGCAAGAGGCCCGCAAGGCGTTCTTCCCAATAGGCGCGGCTGTGCTGATTGGTCATGGTCGTCCTCAGAGCGCCCGGGGCAGGGCCATCATGATGGTGGCGAAGGCATCGATATCGGCATCGGAAACCGGCCGGATCGTCGCGCGACGCATCGGCTGGTTCTCCGGCGCGCGCATTTCACGGGCAAGGTCGTCGGCGGTGAAGGCCGCAAAGGCGGCCGGCAAGGCGCGGACGATGCCGCAGCGATCCATCAGGCCGGCAACGAACCCGGGTAGCATCGCCGCGTCCTGCAAGCCACAAGCCCGTGCCGCCGCGGCGAGATCGGCCGTGTCGGCCTCGACGAGCCAGGCGAGCGTCGCCTCGAAGCCGAGCGCCGTGGCGAGCCCATGATGCACCGGCGCAAGCCCCGCGAGCGCGTGACTGATTGTATGGGCGATCGCCGTACCGCTATTGTCGATCGCGATACCGGCATAACAGGCACCGAGCAGCACCTTGCCCCGTGCCTCCCTGTCCGCCGGGTTCTTCACCGCCGTTTCCAGCGCCTCCACGAGGAGACCGAGAGCGGCGTGGGCATAGAGCGCGGCGCCGGCATGGGCGTTGCGGTTGGTCGTTGCCTCGAAGGCGTGCACGAAGGCATCGAGACCGCACCAGGCGGTAAGGTTTGGCGGAAGCGTTACGGTCAACGCCGGATCGAGAAGCACGAGGTCCGCCTTGGTTTCCGGCCCCCAGATCCACAGTTTCTTGCCTTCCGGCCCGGTGAAGATGGTCGTCGCCGAGGTTTCAGAGCCGGTGCCCGCCGTCGTCGGCACCAGGATCTTGCGCAGCGGCCGGCCAGGCAGCGGATGGGCGGCAAGCGCATAGTGCATCGGGCCATGCGCATCCGCCGCCACGCAGGCGGCAATCTTGGCGATATCCAGCGCCGAGCCGCCGCCGAGACCGACGACAAGGTCCTTGCCGCGAGCTGCGGCCGTGGCGGCCTCGACGGCAGCCAGCTTCGGCTCGCCGGAAAATCCGCAGAAGAACTCCACCGTTACCTCTTCGGCATTAAACTGGGCGGCCAACCGCTCACCGAGCCCGCCGGCAGCAAGAAACCCGTCCATGACGACAAGCACGGCGCGGACACCAAGTGCACGCGCGGATGCGGCGATGGTTTCATGAACCCCTTCGCCGAAACGGATCTCGGGCACGAAAGACGTTGTGAACCGCACGGAACCTCCCGAATGGATTTGCCGAACCGTGCATCACAATTTCAGATTTTCAAATACTGGGATTATTTGGCCTTTTTGATAACATGAGATCATGAAAGACGCCCTGCTCGCCCATATTCCCCTTGAGGCCTTCCGTGTCCTCGATGCCGCCTGCCGGCACATGAATTTTTCACGCGCCGGGCGGGAACTGAACATCACCCAGGCAGCCGTCAGCCGACGCATCAAGGGACTGGAGGATCATCTCGGCACGCAGCTCTTCACCCGCAGCGGCAAAAACCTGGCACTGACGCCGCGCGGCGAAAAGCTGTTCCAGCGCGTGCGCGCTTCGCTCGACTATCTGGAGGAAAGCCTGGAGCCGTTCCGCATCGGCGCGGCACAGAGTATCTCGCTCGCCGCCAGCGGATCTGTCTCCCACCTCTGGCTCGGCAGGCGTCTGCGCGATTTCGCTCGCGACAATCCCGACGTCGCGCTCCGCCTCGTCACCTCGGACAGCCCGACAGACCTCGCCTCGGAAAACAACGATCTCGTTATCCTCTACAGCGCGGGTGAGCACCCCCGCTGGACGCTGACGCCACTGCTCTCCGAAACGCTCGCCCCTGTCGCCGCGCCAGACTACATCGCCCGCAAAGGCCTTGATGCCACCGCAATCGCGCCAACTGATCTCGCCGCCCTCGATCTCATCGACTACGAGCGCTTCAACGCCAACTGGATCTCCTTCCGGCCCTGGCTGGAGCGGGTCGCGCCACAGGCGCTTCGCAAGGCGGCGCCGCGGCCGCACCTCACCTTTTCCACCTATGCGCTCGCCATCGATGCAGCCCTCAGCGGCGACGGCGTGGCGCTCGGCAGCCTCGACCTCCTCGCCGCCCCGCTTGCCGAGGGTACGCTGGTGCAGCTTGGGGACGCGCGCCTCGTCACAGGCTACGGTTATCATCTCGGCCTGCCGAAATTCCGCACCTCGCCCCCAGAGGCGGTCCGGCTGCACGAAAGCCTGCTTGCCAGCCGCACCGCACCATAGGACCGTGCGCTTGCAGGCATCCGGGGAGTAGCCTATCAGGAGCGGGAGATCGATGGATCCGGCCCGGCGTGAAGGGGTCCGGCATCACCGCATCGACACGGGCAACGGCGCGGTTCAGCATGACGGAGCGGAAGCAAGGCAGATCCGGCTTGGTTGTCTTCGGGCTTTTGGCCATCGTGCTGCTCGGAGCGATCGGCGCGACCGTTCTCCTGGCCAACGACTACCGCAATCTCAACCGGCTGCTCGACCGCTTCGGCTACGCTCCCGTCACGGCAACGCCGCAGACACGCGCGCTGCGCCCCTATGAGCTGAAGGGCAACCGCGTGCCGCGCCCCAAGGGCCTCATTTCCGAACGACTCCTGACGCCCGTCACGCCGATGCAGACCCAGTTTGTCCGCTCCATCCGCAAGGCACCGGAAATGCTTTGCGAGGCATTGCGCCGCAGCGGCTTCGAGACGGCCGGCTGGAAGGCCGGGCTGTTCGACCAGCAGAGCTGGGAATGCCAGTCCTATCGCGAATTTGTGGATGCAAGCGACGGCACGAATCCGTCCTCCTCCGCCTTCCTGTCGATCAAGGGTAATGCGGAAACCCGCGTCTCCTCCTTCCGCATCAAGCTCAACATCGAGAACACCGCGACACAGAACCGCGTGACCGACGCCGTCATCGCGGCGATCGAGGTCTTCCTCGACGAGTTGCGCTGGGAAGACGCGCCCGACATCGTCGCCGATATCCGGGCCCTCAAGGAGTTCGACATCATCCGCTTCGGCAACCGCATCCAGCTCAAGAAGGAATTCAGCGAGACGCCACGTTACAATTTCATCATCACGCCGGACCGCACGCGAAACCGCGGATCCTACCTGCCGGATTATTTCGACCGCGGCCGCTGGCTGCCGCTGCCCGACAAATTATGACGCGCAGGAGGTCGATAAAGGTCAGAAAGGGTACGGGACGGTGGACCGCGATCTTTGCACTCCTCCTTGCAGTCGCCGCCGCCCATGCCACCGGCCTCGAACCCGGCCCGGTTTCGGACGACCCGATCTGGACCGACAAGCCCGTGCGCATCGACCGGAAGACACAGGTCTATGAACGGCTGGCCGTCGAGCCGGTCCTGGTGCCGCTGCGCCTTCATCCAACCACCCGCGCCACAGCCTTCGACAGCGCCTCCTTTGCGGACCGCGGGCGGCTCTATGTGCTGACGGACGCCGTGCCCGTCGATCCGAAACGCTTCTGCCGCGACACGGACGGCTCGGTCGCCGTCTGCGGCCAGAAGGCGCGCATCGCCCTCAAGCGGCTGGTTGCCGGCAAGGGCCTGAGCTGCAAGGAAGATATCCGGTTTGCCGGCGTATCGTTCGTCACCTGCTCGGCCGGCGGCAGGGATCTCGCCGAAACGCTTGTCGCAAGCGGTGCGGCTTCGGCCGCCACGCCGCGGCTTGTTCGCGTCCAGGAAGACGCCATGCAGCGGAAGGCCGGCATCTGGATGGACGCGGAATGCCGCGCGCGCGGACGATGCCCATCGGCCGGGCGGCGCTGACGTTGATGCGCCACTTTGTCGGTTCCCTCCCCGACCCATCCCCGCTATGACGGGCCTATGACCCTTCCTGCCCAGCCCATCCTTCGTCAGCGCCTCACCCTTTCCGCCGAACGGCCGCTGATCTACGCCATCGGTGACGTGCATGGCTGCCTCGACGCCCTGCTGGCGCTGGAAGAGCGGATTCGCAGCGACGCCGCGGGCCGGATGTCCGAACAGCCGCTCATCCTCTATCTCGGCGACTATGTCGACCGCGGCCCGGCTTCCGCGGCGGTGATCGAGCATCTGGCAACGCCCGATCATGGCGACGGCATCGGGCGCATCGCGTTGTGCGGCAACCATGACGACACATTCCTGAAGTTCATCTTCAATCCGCACCAGCACCTGCGCTGGCTGGACTACGGCGGCGACGCCACACTGCGCTCCTACGGGCTGGATCTTGCGGATTATCCGGACCGCGACGCGGCGATGTACACACTCGGCGAAGATCTGCGCCGGGCGGTTCCGCAGCACCATGTCGATTTCCTGCAGAACCTGCCGATCGCATTGGCCAGCGGCGACCGGCTCTTCGTGCATGCGGGGATCATGCCGGGCATCCCACTCGCCCACCAGGAAGACCACGATCTGATCTGGATCCGCGAACCCTTCCTCAGCGAAGGTCCCGGCCTGCCTCTGACGGTCATCCATGGCCATACCGCGGGGCGCGAGCCGGTCTTCGGCAAGGGCCGCATCTGCATCGATACGACCTGCTACGCCACCGGCCGCTTGACCGCCCTCAGGGTGACCCTTGCGGGCGCGGACCTGGTTTAGGGATCATCACCCCCGCCCGAATTCGTCCTCGATGCGGATGATATCATCCTCGCCGAGATAGGAACCGGTCTGCACTTCGATCAGTTCGAGCAGGATTTTTCCCGGATTGGCGAGACGATGCACTTCGCCCTGCGGAATGTAGACGGACTCGTTCTCGCGCAAAGGGATCGTCCTGTCGCCGATCGTCACCTCGGCCGTGCCCCGCACCACGATCCAGTGTTCGGAGCGATGATGGTGCTTTTGCAGCGACAGCCGCTTGCCCGGCGTCACGAACAGGCGCTTGACCTGGAAACGCTCGCCGTTCAGCACCGACGTGTAGCCGCCCCAGGGCCGGTAGGATGTCGGGTGCGTCTCGGTCAGCTTGGCCGTCTTCGGCAAACTGGCCAGATGTTTCACCAGCTTGCCGACATTCTGGCTGTCCTCCATGCGGCCGACATAGACGGCGTCCTCGCTGGCAATGACCGCGACATTGTCGAGGCCCTGCACGGCAACATGGATATCCCGCGAGATGACCAGCGAATTCCGGGTATCGAGCACCGTCGTGCTGCCATCGGCAACGTTGCCGGCCTCGTCCTGTCGGCCGGTCTTCCACACCGAATCCCAACTGCCGAGGTCGGACCAGGTGATCGGCGAAGGCACGACCGCGGCGATCGGCGTTTTCTCGAAGATCGCATAATCGACGGAAATATCGGGGGCCCGTGAAAACGCCGCCTCGTCGAGCCGTTCAAAATCGAGGTCGTGCTGTGCCCTGGCGACGGCCTCACCCGCAGCGTCCAGCACTTCGGGCGCATATTGACGAAGTTCGCGCAGGAAAAGCCCGACCGGCAGCATGAACATGCCTGAATTCCAGAGATAGCCGCCGGCGGCCAACATGGCTGTCGCCTTCTCATGATTGGGCTTCTCGACGAACCGGCGCACAGCATTGGCGCCGTTGCCAAGGTCCTCGCCGATCTCGATATAGCCGTAGCCGGTCGCCGGCTCGCTTGGCGTGATACCAAAGGTCACGAGACGACCAGCCTGGGCGGCCGCGGCCGCCTTGGCGATGCAATCGAAATAGATGGCGCTGGCATCGATCTCGTGGTCGGAGGCAAGCACCTGCATGATCGCGTCATCGCCGTGGCGGCGCGCGATGAAGGTCGCGGCCGCCGCAAGCGCCGGCGCCGTGTTGCGGGCAACGGGCTCAAGCAGGATCGAGGTCAGCGCGACACCGGCGGCCCGGGCCTGTTCGGCAACGAGAAAGCGGAAATCGCTGTTGGTGACGACGATCGGCGCCGCATAGAGCCCTGCATCGGCGACACGCGCCAGCGTCTTCTGGAAGAGCGTGGTTTCCCCCAGGAATTCGAGGAACTGCTTCGGCGCGGAAGCGCGCGACAGAGGCCAGAGGCGGGTGCCCTTACCGCCAGCCATGATGACGGGTACGATCTTGCTGCTCATCCTGCTCGTCCTGATGCGTTGGTCCGCCGTCATGGCGCACGCTTTGCGCGCCACTCTCGCCCGGCGTCGTAAAGAAACAGCAAACTACCACAACCTGACGTTCCGGTCGGGTACGCAATGTTGCGGATAAGGTAAAGAGGACCTTCTTCGGAAGCAGTAAATCGCGGGCAACAAAAAACCCGCCAAAACGGCGGGTTTGATAGGCCGGACTGCGAACCGCAATCAGACCGGTACGACGATGCCCTGCAGGGTGGTGAGTTCGGCGAGATAGGTCTCGATACCGAACTTCTGGTCGTCGGACTTGGCGTGATCAAGCTCGGCACGCGCAGCTTCGATGCGGCGAACGATGTCGTCGCTCTTGAAGTCGTCGACATGCACGGCCGATTCGGCCAGCAGCGTGCACCCGGTCGGGATGATGTCGGCGAAACCGCCGAAGACCACGTAGCGGTCCTTCTTGCCGTCCGCGAACTTCACGGTGACGATACCCGGCTTGATCGTCGTCATGGTCGGCGCGTGGTTGGCCATGACGGTCATCTCGCCCTCGGTCGCCGGGATGACGACTTCGCTCACACTGCCGGAAACCAGCAGGCGCTCGGGAGAAACGAGTTCAAAGTTGAAACTGTCGGCCATGACCATTCACTTCTTTTTGACTAATCCGGTCAGCAGAGCAATTCCAGGAAAAGCGCGAGACGGCTTTCCATCCGGAATTGCGGGAATATGAGAGGGCGCCCTTGACGGGCGCCCTAAGTTCATCAAGCGGCTTCAGCAGCCAGCTTCTTGGCCTTCTCGATCGCCTCTTCCATGGAACCGACCATGTAGAAGGCGGCTTCCGGCAGGTGATCGTACTCGCCGTTAACGAGGCCCTTGAAACCCTTGATCGTGTCTTCGAGAGCGACGAGCTTGCCCGGCGAACCGGTGAAGACTTCGGCGACGAAGAACGGCTGGGACAGGAAGCGCTCGATCTTGCGGGCGCGGGCAACGGCCAGCTTGTCGTCTTCCGACAGTTCGTCCATGCCCAGGATGGCGATGATGTCCTGGAGGGCCTTGTAGCGCTGCAGGGTCGTCTGGACCTTACGGGCGACTTCGTAGTGCTCTTCGCCGACAACGATCGGGTCAAGCATGCGCGAGGTCGAGTCGAGCGGGTCGACGGCCGGGTAGATGCCCTTTTCGGCGATCGAACGGGACAGAACCGTCGTGGCGTCCAGGTGGGCGAACGAGGTTGCCGGCGCCGGGTCGGTCAAGTCGTCGGCGGGAACGTAGATGGCCTGAACCGAGGTGATCGAGCCCTTGGTCGTGGTGGTGATGCGTTCCTGCATCTGGCCCATGTCCGTGGCGAGCGTCGGCTGGTAGCCCACGGCCGACGGGATACGGCCGAGCAGAGCCGACACTTCGGAGCCTGCCTGGGTGAAGCGGAAGATGTTGTCAACGAAGAACAGAACGTCCTGGCCCTTGTCGCGGAAGTCTTCGGCGATCGTCAGGCCCGTCAGAGCGACGCGAGCGCGGGCGCCCGGCGGTTCGTTCATCTGGCCGTAAACGAGGGCAGCCTTGGAGCCTTCGCCACCGCCGTGCTTGTTCACGCCGGATTCGATCATTTCGTGGTAGAGGTCGTTGCCTTCGCGGGTGCGTTCACCCACGCCTGCAAACACCGAGTAACCACCGTGCGCCTTGGCGACGTTGTTGATCAGTTCCATGATGAGAACGGTCTTGCCGACGCCTGCGCCGCCGAAGAGGCCGATCTTGCCGCCCTTTGCGTAAGGCGCGAGCAGATCGACGACCTTGATGCCGGTGACGAGAATCTGGGCTTCCGTGGACTGCTCGACATAGGCCGGTGCGTCCTGGTGAATGGCGCGGCGGCCGGAGGTGACCAGCGGGCCGGCTTCGTCGACGGGCTCGCCGATGACGTTCATGATGCGGCCGAGCGTCTCGTCGCCGACCGGAACTGTGATCGGAGCGCCGGTATCGGTGACCGGCTGGCCGCGAACGAGACCTTCGGTCGAGTCCATGGCGATCGTGCGAACCGTGTTCTCGCCGAGGTGCTGGGCGACTTCGAGAACGAGGCGGTTGCCGTTGTTGTCGGTTTCCAGCGCGTTCAGGATGAGCGGCAGGTCGCCGTCAAAAGCGACGTCGACAACGGCGCCGATAACCTGGGTAACGCGACCGGTTGCACCGGCTGCGACCGGAGCCGCCGCCTTGGTTGCAGCAGCCGTCTTTGCTGCCGGCTTGCGAGCTGCCGGCTTCTTTTCTACTGCGGCGGTTTCCTTCGGGGTAGCTGCCTTAGCCATGTATCTTACCCTCTTTGTCCTGGTCCTTAGAGCGCTTCAGCGCCCGAGATGATTTCGATGAGTTCCTTGGTGATCTGAGCCTGACGCTGACGGTTGTAGTTGAGCGTCAGCTTGTTGATCATCTCACCAGCATTGCGGGTCGCGTTGTCCATGGCGCTCATCTTGGCACCCATTTCGCCGGCGACGTTCTCGAGCAGGGCCCGGAAGATCTGGACGGAAATGTTGCGCGGGATGAGATCCCCGAGGATCGCGCCAGCATCCGGCTCGTAGTCGTAGATCGCCGTCGCGCCCGTCGTCTCGGCAGCAACCGCAGGAGCGGACGCCGGAACGAGCTGGAGCGCTGTTGGGATCTGCGCGATGACCGACTTGAACTCGGAATAGAAGAGCGTGCAGACGTCGAATTCGCCCTGCTCGAACAGGCCGATGACCTTGTGGCCGATCTGGTCTGCATTGGCGAAGCCGATCTTCTTGACTTCACGCAAGTCCACACGGTCGATGATCAGCGAGGCGAATTCGCGCCGCAGGATATCGAAACCCTTCTTGCCGACGCAGATGATCTTGACCGTCTTGCCGCTCGCCAGAAGCTTGCGGGTATGGTCACGCGCCAGACGCGCGATCTGCGAGTTGAAGCCGCCGCAAAGGCCACGTTCGGCCGTGCAGACGACGAGGAGATGAACCTGGTCCTTGCCCGTACCGGTCATCAAGCGCGGCGCCGAATCGTCCTGGCCGACAGCCTGGGCGATGTTGGCGAGAACGGCGCTCATGCGCTGCGAATAGGGCCGGGCGGCCTCGGCCGCTTCCTGGGCACGCCGAAGCTTTGCCGCGGCGACCATCTTCATCGCCTTGGTGATCTTCTGCGTCGCCTTGACGGAGGCGATCCGGTTTTTCAGATCCTTAAGTGAAGGCATCCGTTTTCCGTCCTGTAACACGATCCGGGAGAAGGTTCCCTCAGCGGATCATGCGTCAATCAAAGTTCCCGGGCTGCCTGCGCGCCGGAAGCGCGCAGGGCTCGAACCGTTAGGTCTCAGCCGAAGCTCTTGGCGAAGGCATCGAGAGCAGCCTTGAGCTTGCCCTTGGTGTCGTCGCTGATCGCCTTGTCGGTGCGGATCGTGTCGAGGATCGCCTTGCCCTCGGAACGCATGTAGCCGAGCAGGCCCTGCTCGAACTTGCCGACCTGGGCGACCGGCAGCTTGTCGAGGTAGCCATTGACGCCTGCGAAGATCACGACGACCTGCTCTTCCGTCTTCAGCGGCGAGAACTGCGGCTGCTTCAGGAGTTCGGTCAGGCGGGCACCGCGGTTGAGCAGGCGCTGCGTTGCGGCGTCGAGGTCCGAGCCGAACTGTGCGAAGGCTGCCATTTCACGGTACTGGGCGAGCTCACCCTTGATCGAGCCGGCGACCTGCTTCATCGCCTTGATCTGAGCGGACGAGCCGACGCGGGAAACCGACAGGCCGACGTTCACGGCCGGGCGGATACCCTGGTAGAACAGGTCCGTTTCAAGGAAGATCTGGCCGTCGGTGATCGAGATCACGTTGGTCGGGATGAACGCCGAAACGTCGTTACCCTGAGTTTCGATGACCGGCAGAGCCGTCAGCGAGCCAGCGCCCATCTCGTCGTTGAGCTTTGCAGCGCGCTCGAGGAGACGCGAGTGCAGATAGAAGACGTCGCCCGGATAGGCTTCGCGGCCCGGCGGGCGGCGCAGCAGGAGCGACATCTGGCGATAGGAAACGGCCTGCTTGGAAAGGTCGTCGTAGCCGATGAGGGCGTGCTTGCCGTTGTCGCGGAAGTATTCGCCCATCGCGCAGCCGGCGAACGGTGCGAGGTACTGCATCGGCGCCGGGTCGGAGGCGGTAGCAGCAACGATGATCGAGTACTGGAGAGCGCCGCGCTCTTCGAGAACCTTCACGAACTGGGCAACGGTCGAACGCTTCTGGCCGATGGCGACGTAGACGCAGTACAGCTTCTCGCCGTCCGGGCCGTTGTCGTGGATCGCCTTCTGGTTCAGGATCGCGTCCAGGATAATCGCGGTCTTGCCGGTCTGGCGGTCGCCGATGACCAGCTCGCGCTGGCCGCGGCCGACCGGGATGAGGGCGTCGATAGCCTTGAGGCCGGTCGACATCGGCTCATGCACCGACTTGCGCGGGATGATGCCCGGAGCCTTGACGTCGACGCGCGAGCGCTGCTTGGCATTGATCGGGCCCTTGCCGTCGATCGGATTGCCGAGCGCGTCGACGACGCGGCCGAGCAGCTCCGGACCAACCGGCACGTCCACGATGGCGCCGGTCCGCTTGACGGTGTCGCCTTCCTTGATGTCACGGTCGGAACCGAAGATAACGACACCGACGTTGTCGCTTTCCAGGTTCAGCGCCATGCCGCGGATGCCACCGGGGAACTCGACCATTTCGCCGGCCTGGACATTGTCGAGGCCGTAAACGCGGGCGATACCGTCACCGACGGAGAGCACCTGGCCGACTTCCGAGACTTCCGCCTCTTTGCCGAAGTTTTTGATCTGATCTTTGAGAATTGCGGAAATTTCCGCGGCGCGGATATCCATCAGCCGACCTCTTTCAGTGCAAGCTTAAGAGTAGAGAGTTTGGTGCGAAGGGACGTGTCGATCTGGCGGGATCCCACCTTGACGACCAGACCACCGAGAATGGACGGATCGACGGTGACGGCAATCGCCACGTCTTTGCCGGTGACGCCTTTCAGCGCCGCCTTCAATTCTGTTTCCTGCGCTGCGGTCAGCGCATGGGCCGAGGTGACCTCGGCCGTGATTTCACCGCGGGCGCGGGCCGCGATGACGCGGTATGCCTTAATCATGCCCGGAACGGCGAAGAGGCGGCGATTTGACGCAACCACCTTGAGGAAGTTTGCCACGAGGCCCGTAATGCCGGCCTTGGCGGCAACGGCAGCAATGGCCTTGGTCTGATCTTCGGCGGAGAAGACGGGGCTGGCGATCAGCCGCTTCAGGTCGTCGCTTTCGTCGATCATCGCCTGGAAACGGGCAAGATCGGCACCGACACTGTCAGCCGAACCGGCTTCCTGAGCGAGGTCGAAAAGCGAAGACGCGTATCTTTCTGCAACACCGGAAACAAGCTGGGATGTGTCTGCCACGGGCACAAGCTTCTCTTCTTTTCATTCAAGAGGCAGGGCAGTAGCTGAGCTACGGTCCTAACCACCTGAAATCGTTGCGGTAATCTTCAGTTCCTACAGGCTTTGGCGCCCGCTTTTTCTGAATTTCGCGGTTCGTCTAGCATAGGAAACCGGGACTCGCAACACGCCGGGCGCAGGAATGCGCCATAAGTCGGCCACAGTCGGGGCAAAAGTTGACTGCGCGGACTATGTTCTCTCACCTTTGAGCGTAAGAAGCCGCTTTTTGCGCTCAGAAGAAGCCGAAGGCATATCCGAGCGGCAGCGCGGCGAGTACCGCCTGCACCGCGAGAACGAGGAGGTTCTTGGCTGTGAAGGAACCGTCCGACATCAACGAGAGAATCCGGCCGAAAGCGGCCAGTGCGAACCCACCGCCGATCGCCATGTAGATCCAGCTCTGCGCCATCAACAGCGCGACGATGGCGATCCCCGCGTAGAAGCCGCCGGCCGAGCGGGCGAAGGCATATCCCTCGCGGCTTCCGTCCCGCATCTGGAGCCCTCCAAGCTTCAACGCAGTGCCCGGCGCGAACAGAGCGAAAAGGCCGAAGAACACGGTCACAGCGGCTGCACAGAAGGCCAGGAACTCGCCCGTCTCGGTGGGGATGTAGAATTCCATCGCAGCGTTTCTCCCGTCAGTGCCCGTCGCCCTCTATCGCACAGGCAACCGACAGGCAGAAGCGCGTCTGAAACATTCGCACAACTCTTTGTTAACCCTCGGCCTTAGAGGAAACTCTGCGGATCGATATCAAGCTGCACCTGAAGCGAGGCCCGCTCCTTCGGCCCGTTGGCGAGCATGGTCCGCAGGAAAGTCTGCATGTCGCTGTTGCGCCGCCCATGCACCAGCAGACGGAAACGATGGCGGCCGCGGACCAACGCCAGCGGCGCCTCCGCCGGGCCGAGGATCGAGATGCCGGTGACCTGCGGTGCCGCCTGCCGCAGCCCGCGAGCATGGGCCTCCGCCTCGCCGCGCGTGTCAGCGGAGACAATGACCGAGGCGAGCCGGCCAAACGGCGGCAGCAGCGCCTTTTCCCGTTCGCCGATCTCGCGATCGTAAAAGGCCTGCGCGTCACCCGAGACGATGGCCTGCATGACGGGATGGGCCGGCTGGTAGGTCTGGATAAGACCATGGCTCTTCAGGCCCGAGCGGCCCGCACGCCCCGTCACCTGCGAGAGGAGCTGGAAGGTCCGCTCCGCCGCGCGTGGATCGCCGTTCGAGAGTCCCAGATCCGCATCCACCACACCGACCAGCGACATCAGCGGGAAATTGTGCCCCTTGGCGACAAGCTGCGTGCCGATGACGATGTCCGCCTCACCGCGCGCGATCGCCTCCAGCTCCAGCCTGAGCCGCTTTACACCCATCAGATCGGAAGAAAGCACGATGGTGCGCGCCTCCGGAAAGTGCCGTTCCACCTCCTCGGCGATACGCTCCACCCCCGGCCCGCAGGCGGCCAGGTGGTCGAAGGTGCCGCATTCCGGGCAGGCCTCCGGCGTACGCTCGGCATGGCCGCAATGGTGGCACTGGATCTGCCCGCGGAACCGGTGCTCGACCAGCCAGCTCGAACATTGCGGGCACTGGAACCGATGGCCGCAGACCCGGCAGAGCGTCAGCGGCGCATAGCCCCGTCGATTGAGAAAGAGCAGCGCCTGCTGTTCCTTCTCGATGGTGCGCTGGATGCCGCGCAGCATGACCGGCGAGAGAAAGCCGCCGCGTGCCGGTGGATGGCGCCGCATGTCGACGAGATGCAGATCCGGCAGCGCCGCATCGCCGTAGCGCGTCGGCAGATGTAGTTTGCGGTAGCGCCCGACATCGCTGTTGACGCGACTTTCGACCGAAGGCGTCGCCGAGACGAGCACGACCGGAAAATCACCGATGCGCGCCCTGACCACCGCCATGTCGCGGGCATTATAGAAGACGCGGTCCTCCTGCTTGTAGGCCGGGTCATGCTCCTCGTCGACGATGACGAGGCCGAGATTTTCAAAGGGCAGGAACAGTGCCGACCGCGCACCGGCCACGACCCGCACATCGCCCGTCGTCACCTGCCGCCAGACGCGTTCGCGGGTGCGCGGGGCGAGATCGGAATGCCACTCCGCGGGCTTTGCCCCGAAACGATCATGAAACCGCTCGAGAAAACTTGCCGTCAACGCGATTTCCGGCAGCAGGATAAGCACCTGCTTGCCCCGTCGCAGCGTCTCGGCGATCGCCTCGAAATAGACCTCGGTCTTGCCCGAGCCGGTGATGCCGTCGATCAGCGAGACGGAGAATTCCCCCTTTTGCACGCTCTCGACCAGTTCCGCAGCGCTCTCCGTCTGCGGCCCTTCCAGCCGCGGTGCGACGTAGTCCGGGTCCGGCAGAGCCACCACCGGCGGCGGCGGCAGGAAGACCGTCTCGAAGGTGCCCTGCTTCACCAGTCCGTCGATGACGCTCGTCGACGTGCCGGAGGCATGCGCAAGGCCGGAGCGCGTCCAGGGTATGCCGTCCTCGATCAACTCGAGCACGCGCTCGCGCGCACTCGTCAGCCGCTCCGGCCGATGGCCCGTGAAACGCAGCCCCTCGATCATGGGTTCGGGATCGAAGGCGGTCGGCGCGCGCAGCGCCATGCGGGCGACGAGGCCGGGCGGCGTCACCGTATAGGCGGAAACCCAATCGAGGAAATCGCGCATCTCCTTCGAAAGCGGCGGGCAATCGAACACCTTTTCGATCGGCCGCAGTTTCTTCGGATCGACCCTTCCATCATCGCTACCGTCCCAGACGACACCGGGCACCAGCCGGGGCCCCAGCGGCACCTGCACGATCGAACCCGGTTCCACCGCCATACCCTCGGGCACGGAATAGGAATAGGGCGCGGGCGTCGGCACCGGCACCATCACAGGCACCGTGCGCGGAAAGAGTTTCTCCCCGAAAAGGTCGATCGAATCGCTGCTCATCGCCCGCGAAGATGCCCCCACCGCCGTGCGAAGAAAACCGCAAAGATCGCCGTCCCGCTCATTCGTCGTCCTCCGCCATTTCGCCGGTCAGCCGCATGCCGTCGATCCAGGTCGCCCCGTCATTGCGGATGACACGCTTCGCCCGGACGCCGCAGCGCGTCTCCACCTCCTGCGCCAATCGTTCGGAATGGGTGACGATCCAGATTTGGCTCGATTGCGCCGCCCTGGCGATCATCTCGGCAAGCGGCGGCAGCATGTCCGGATGGAGACTTGCCTCCGGCTCGTTGAGCGCGATCAAGGGCGGCGTACGATAGGAAAGAAGGGCAGCGGCGAGCGCCAGGAAACGGATCTGCCCGTCCGAAAGCTCGCGTGGCTGGAAGACACGCTGCGGAAACTGCGGGAACACCAGACCGTAGGACGCGAACTCCTCCGGCTCCGGTACGGAAAGCCGCGCCCCGCCGAAGGCGTCCGACACCGCTCGGTCGAGATCGAGCGTATCCTCCCGCGTCCAGGTGAGCGTCGCGAAGACCGCCGCCATGTTCGCCCCGTCCTGGTCGAGCAATGGTGCGGTAACGGCAAGGCACGGCTGGCGCAGCGCCGAATCCCGATCGGAGCGGAAGCCGTGGAAGAAGCGCCATTGCGAGACGGCACGGCGGAAGGTGCCGATCTCGGGATAATGGCCGGCATCACCCAGCAGCGCGATGGCCGTTTCCGAAGCCAGTGCCTGCTCGGGATGCTCGACCATGCGGCCGGTCTCGTCGCGCACCAGTATGCCCGGCCCGGTGCGCTTCATCACCGTCACCGGCCGGCGGCCGGTCTCGATGGTCAGCTCCTCCGCCTTCACCTGCGGCTCGAAGGCGAAACCCGCCGCGGCTTTCGGAGGGCGCAAGCCGGCCTCGACACGGTAGCGGAAGGTGATCGCCCGTTCTTCGTCGAGGAGCTCGGTTTCGAGGCGGATACGCACCGGCTCGTTCGCCCGCCGCCGGCCCGTCCAGAGCGCCGAGGCCATGCCGCCTTCCGCGGCGATCTCATGGGCGAAGTTTCCGCGCACCGCGGCCTGCACCAGCTGGAGCGATCGATAGAGATTCGATTTGCCCGCTCCGTTTTCACCGACGAACAGGTTCACGCGGCCGAGATCCATGCGGATCGAGCGCAGCGAACGATAGTTTTCGGCGGACATGGAACGCAAAAGCATGATGGCCCCGGAATGAAGGAAGACCCTCTCTATACCAGCCACCGTGTCTAGAGGAAGGCAGACCGCTTTGCCCAGCCCCGACGCGAACGTTAGCAAAACCTTAAGCGGAAATCGCCGATGCTCCGACAAACGCCAAGGGGCCGCCCATGACCGATCTTCTCATCATCGCCGACCCGACATTGATGGCCGAGCGCCAGGGCTGGCTTGCCACGCTCGCGGAGGAGCGGCGGCTTTCCGGCAACACGCTGGATGCCTATGAACGTGACACCCGGCAATTCCTCGCCTTCCTGACACAGCACCTTGCCGCCCCCGCGCGACTGAAGGACATCGGCGAGCTGCGGCCGGCGGACCTGCGCGGTTTTCTCGCCGCCCGCCGCCGCGACGGCGCAGGCGCTCGTACGCTCGGCCGTGGCCTTGCAGGGCTGCGCTCGTTCCTGCGCCATCTGGAGAGCAAGGGGCTTGCCAACGCCGCCGGCGCCGCGGCCGTGCGCTCGCCGAAACAACCGAAATCCCTACCGAAGCCGCTCTCCGACCGGCAGGCGATCGCCGTCGTCGATGCCGGCGAGCAGCTGGCGGAGGAGCCATGGATCCGCCTGCGCAATGCCGCCGTGCTGACGCTCCTCTACGGCTGCGGCCTGCGTATCTCCGAGGCGCTGTCGCTGACGCCGGCCGACTTTGCCGGCACGCCGACATCGCTGCGCATCACCGGCAAGGGCGACAAGACCCGCATCGTGCCGCTGATCGCACCGGCCCTTGCCGGCGTGAGGGATTATGTAAAACTCTGCCCCTTCTCGTTGGCGGAGGGCAGTCCGCTCTTCCGCGGTGCCCGCGGCGGCCCCCTGCAGCCGGCGATCCTCCAGCGCGAGATGCAGAAGCTGCGCGGCGCGCTCGGCCTGCCGGACAGCGCGACGCCGCACGCGCTGCGCCATTCCTTCGCCACGCATCTGCTTGCCGGCGGCGGCGATCTGCGCACCATCCAGGAATTGCTTGGCCATGCCAGCCTTTCCACCACGCAGGTCTATACCGGCGTCGATTCCGCCCGACTGCTCGAAATCTACGACCGCGCCCACCCGCGGGCATAAGACCCCCTCGATGTCGAAGGGCACTGGCCTGTTAAGGGATTGTGAGAACGACATGCGTAAAACCAGTGTCGAAAGCACGAGGGGCGATTCTCAAGGATCGCAACGCGCTTCAGGGTCACCGAAAAGACAGGGAGTTCGACCATGACAGTCCTTCTTCGCAAACAGCGCGCGGCGCTTGCCGACCGGCTGGCCGATGCCGGCCTCTGGGGCGTGGCGGTCGTCCATGTGCTGGTCGCGCTCTCCTTTCTCTTCGTGCTCGCCGCCCTGTCACCGGCTCGTGCGGAAGAACCGCCGGCCTGCGGTGGCATCAACCTGCTCGAGAAGTTCGAGAAGGACGATCCGGCAGGCTACGCCAAACTGCGCGCCGAAGCCGATGGTGTGCAAAACGGCAGGGGCATCTTCTGGAAGATCGAGAAGGACGGCCAGCCCAGCTCCTGGCTGCTCGGCACCATGCATGTGACGGATCCGCGGGTGCTGGCCATGCCGGAGGCAGCGCGCGCCGCCTTTGCTGCAGCGACCACTGTCGTGGTCGAGTCGGACGAGATCGCCGACGAGAAGAAGGCCGGCGCGGCGATACTCACGCGCCCCGACCTCACCATGTTCACCGACGGCAAGTCCATCACCGATTTCCTCGACAAGGAGGGCGCCGAGAAACTGGCCGAGGGCCTGAAGAACCGTGGGCTTTCGCTCGCTGCCGTTGGCCGCATGAAACCGTGGATGATCGCAAGCTTCGTGGCGCTGCCCGCTTGCGAGATCGCCCGCAAGACAGCAGGCGCGGCCTTCCTCGACCAGCGCCTCGCCAAGGATGCGCTCACCGAAGGCAAGACGCTGAAGGGGCTCGAAACGCTCGTCGAGCAGATTTCCGCCCTCGATTCCCTGCCGCTCGAGCCGCAGGTCCAGGGCCTCGTCCAGACGCTGGAACTCGGCGATACGCTGACAGACGTCATCGAGACGATGAGCCAGCTCTACCTTTCCGGTGATACCGGCATGATCATGCCGATGATGCGCGCCGCCGCGCCCGAGACGGATACGGATGCCAAGGCCTATGCCGATTTTGAACAGCGCATCATCATCGACCGCAACCACACGATGGCAGAGCGCGCCGCGCCGATCCTGGCCGGCGGCAATGTCTTCATCGCCGTCGGTGCGCTGCACCTCGCCGGCCCGGAAGGGGTCGTCGAACTGCTGCGCCAGCAAGGCTTCACCGTCACGGCGGTGCCCTGAGCCTCAGGGCTTCCGGACGGACGAGACCCTTCGGCCGATGCCTGCCAGCATCGTGCGCACGATCAGTTTGTGAAAGGGCATCACGGCCGCAAGATAGAGCCGGCCGAGGAGATTGTTGCGATGGACGAGCGTCATGACGCTGAGCGTCTGGCCGCTCGGCCGATCCTGCCGGACATCGATGACGATGCGAAAATCGAGGTGCCGGTCGTCGAAGCCGAGCACCACCCGGTCGTCGCTTGCGCTGACCACGGGAAAGCCGCCGATCTCCGTCTCCGACGTCGCGACCCTCTCCGCCGCCCCTTTCAGACCAAAGGGCCTGACGAGCGCATTGCGCAGCACCATGAGGCGGCGCACCCAGCCGGGAGGATGTTCGAGCGCCAGCCGCGCCACCTCCCGCGCCGTGAGGTGCTCGACCGGCAGGCCCAACGTAAAGCGATCCGCCCAGTCGGCGGCAGGCAAAAGCGGATGTGGAAGCGAGACCGGTCTCGAAACGGGGGACATGAAGGCCATCCTTTAAGGCTTCCATGGTGCCCCGCTTCACCGGATGAAGACAGGCGGCCGGTTGTCGCAGCCGCCTGACCGGATCACATGTGGATCGGCTTGAAGAAGGTTGCGAGCGCTGCTTCCTTGACGGCTTCCGACATGGTCGGGTGCGCGTGGCAGGTGCGGCCGAGGTCTTCCGAGGAGCCGCCGAATTCCATCAGCACGGCTGCCTCGTGGATCATCTCGCCAGCGCCGAAGCCAACGATGTGCACACCGAGCACACGGTCCGTCTCCTTGTCCGCCAGCACCTTGACGAAACCGTCCGTCGCCAGCATGGCGCGGGCGCGACCGTTCGCGGTGAAGGGGAACTTGCCGGCCTTGTAGGCGATGCCCGCGGCCTTCAGCTCCTCTTCCGTCTTGCCGACGGAGGCGACTTCCGGCTGGGTATAGACGACGCCCGGGATGACGTCATAGTTCACATGGCCGGCCTGGCCCGCGAGGATTTCGGCAACGGCGACGCCCTCGTCTTCCGCCTTGTGGGCAAGCATGGGGCCACGCACCACATCACCGATGGCATAGATGCCGGCAACGTTGGTCTGGAAGTGGTTGTCGATCTCGACACGGCCGCGGTTGTCCAGCACGACGCCGGCTTCCTTGAGGCCGAGGCCCTCGGTATAGGGCTTGCGGCCGGTAGCGATCAGCACGACATCGGCTTCGATCGTGGTCGCGTCGCCGCCCTTGACAGGTTCGAAGGTTACCTTGGCACCGGAAGCCGCCTTCTCGACACCCGTCACCTTGGCGCCCAGCTTGAACTCCATGCCCTGCTTGACCAGCATCCGCTGAAACTGCTTGGAGACGTCGCCGTCCATGCCACCGAGGATGGTGTCGAGATACTCGACCACGGTGACCTTGGCGCCGAGGCGAGCCCAGACGGAGCCGAGCTCGAGGCCGATGACACCGCCGCCGACGACGATCAGGTGACCCGGCACCTTGTCGAGGGCGATACCGCCGGTGGAGGAGACGATGACCTTCTCGTCGATCTCGACCGGAACGCCCGGAATACCGGCGACATCGGAGCCCGTGGCGATGACGATGTTCTTCGTCTCCAGGACCTGCTCCTCGCCCTTGTCGCTGGTGACGGAGACCTTGCCCGCACCCAGCACCTTGCCGGTGCCCTGGATGCCGTCGATCTTGTTCTTCTTGAACAGGAAGGCGACGCCATCGACATTCGACTTCACCGTCGCATCCTTGTGCGCCATCATCTTGCCGAGGTTCAGCGTGGGCGTGACGCCCTCGATGCCGAGCGCGTCCATGCCGTGGGCGGCATGGCTGTAGGTTTCGGACGCATGCAGCATCGCCTTGGAGGGGATGCAGCCGACATTGAGGCAGGTGCCGCCATAGGTGGCGCGCTTTTCGACGACGGCGACCTTCAGGCCGAGCTGGGCCGCCTTGATGGCGCACACGTAGCCGCCGGGGCCGGAACCGATAACGATGAGATCATATGCCATGACAAGTCCTTCCTGCGCGGGGGCCTAGCGCCCGCCGCTGACGTTGAGGGCGGCACCCGTCACATAGGATGCCGCATCGGAGAGAAGATAGAGAATGGAATGAGCGACTTCATCGGCCGTGCCCGGCCGCTGCATCGGGATCAGCGATGCCATGTCACGCGCCCGGTCCGGCAGGCCGCCGGAGGCGTGGATGTCGGTGTCGATGATGCCGGGTCGCACGAGATTGACGCGTACGCCCTCCGCCGCGACCTCGCGCGCGAGGCCGACGGTGAAACTCTCGATGGCGCCCTTGCTGGCGGCATAATCGACATATTGCCCGGCCGCGCCGAGCAGCGCGGCGACGGAGGAGATGTTGACGATCGAGCCGCCCTTGCCGCCGTGACGGGTCGACATGCGGCGCACAGCCTCCTGCGCGCAACGGATCGAGCCCATCACATTGACGGCGAACATACGCTCCAGCCGCTCGGAGGACATCTCGTCGACGCGCTGCGGCAGCGCAACGATACCCGCATTGTTGACCAGCCCATCGAGCCGACCGAAGGTGCCGTCGATGGTGGAGAAGATGGAGGCAAGGCCAAGTTCCGTGCCGACATCCCCCTGTACCGGGATCGCCGAGCCGCCAAGCGCCCGGATATCGGCGACCACGGCCTCGGCTGCCTCGAGATTGGCGGCATAGTTCACCGCCACTTGCCAGCCCGCGGCGCCCGCCATGCGGCAGACACTGGCACCGATGCCGCGGCTGCCGCCGGTAACGAGAAGAACAGGGGCCTCCGTCATGCCGCGCACCCCTTCCGTATGAAGACGTCCCAGGGCGCAACGCTCGCCTTGCCGTCATCCCACAGCTTCGAATAGCGGACCGACGGCCCGAAGCCGGAAAGAAGCAGGGTTTCGGCTGCCACAGTCCCCTCCTCCGGCAGGAGGCCGGCATCGCCCGCGCCGTCAAGCGCGTAGATCACGCCTTCCCACACGGTGCAGGCGGCGATCTCCTCGCCGGTGACGTCCCCTTCCGGGCAGTTGTACATGGCCATGCCGTTCGAGCGGGCGGGTTCGCCCGGCATGACGACACCGTCAAGCACCACGCCGCTTGCCAGAACCTTCAGCTTGAAATGATGGCTCGTCGCCGCCGCATTCGAGCCGACAGGTTCGAATGCCAGCTCATAGCCCCCGTCGCGATCCGCATAGAGCGCGCGGTCCTGCCGGCACTCCGCCGCAGAAGCGGCGGTCGCGGCAAGCAATCCGGCAACAACGAGGACGGCGCGCATGGCTCAGTGAGCCTTTTCCGTGGCGAGCTTGATGCCGAGCGCGATGAAGACGAGGCCGCTCGCCCGGTCGATCCATTGGCTCATGCGCGCGAAGGCGGCGCGCATCCTTGGCGTCGTCATGAACAGCGAGACGCCGACGAACCAGGCAATGAGGCAGGCGGCCATGACGACGCCATAGCCGAATTTTACCACGATCGGCGTATGGGCGCTGACGACCGTCGAGAAGATCGACAGGAAGAAGAAGACCGGCTTGGGGTTCAGCGCATTGGCAAGGAAACCGAGGCCGAAGGCGCGGACGGCCGATTGCCCGCCCCTGCCCTCTTCATGACCCTTCACCGCTTCCACGGAAAGGTCGGCCTTGCCGGCCCTCAACGCCTTGATGCCGATATAGACAAGGTAAGCGACGCCGCACCACTTCACGATGTAGAAGAGGTAGATCGACTGGGAAATGATAAGGCCGAGGCCGAGGATCGTATAGGTGACGTGGAACATCAGCGACGTGCCGATGCCGAAGGACGTGACGACAGCCGCACGCCGGCCATGCACGATCGACTGGCGCATGACCATGGCGAGATCCGCACCCGGCGAGACGATGGCGAAGGCGAAGATCGCCATCAGCGAGGCAAGTTCCAGGAGATATTGGCTCATACGATCGTCACCGGTGCGTTGAGGGCCCTATCGGCACCCGCGGGTTGCTGCATGCGCATCAGGGGCGCTGGCCGGAGGGTATCCTGCGGTTCGGCCGCTGTCGATCTTCCACCCTGCGGCAAGGAACCAGGCACGCCGTCACGCATGCGGCCGGACATCCGAATAGTGGAAGGAGAGAAAGCCATCGGGCCGCGCTTGTCACAGCATCAGGCGCAGGACCATCAGGACGAGCCCGATGATCGAGACGAACCAGGCAGCCGTGCGCAGGATCGGAATGCCCGCGACATAGAAGAAGGTGAAGACCAGGCGCGCCAGGATCCAGGTCACGGCTCCCGCCGCACCGAGCCCTCCGGTCTTGCCCGTCACGGCCAGCGCAAGCGCCAGCGCGATGAAGGCCGGATAGGTCTCCAGCATGTTGTTCAGCGAGCGCAGCAGGCGCCCTGCCATGATGCTCTTCGTCGTGCGCTGTTCGTCGCGCGGGCCGAGCAGGTACTTGACGCTGAGATCACCGGCGAGATCGAGCGACAATGCCTGAACAAGGATGTGCACGATAAGAAGCACGACACTCCAGCCGAGCACCCAGATTTCCGTCGACGCTGCTGCTGCTTCCATCACCCCTCGCACATCCCGGCGCAGGCTCGATCACGGGAAGCCCGCCGCCGGTCGGCGACGAGCACGGAGCGGGTGCCCGAAGAGAGCACCCGCCGCCAGTCTCATTACAGATCGAGAACGAGGCGTTCCGGATCTTCCAGGCTTTCCTTGACGCGCACCAGGAAGGTCACGGCTTCCTTGCCGTCGACGATGCGGTGGTCGTAGGAGAGCGCGAGATACATCATCGGACGGATGACGATCTGGCCACCGACGACGACCGGGCGATCCTGGATCTTGTGCATGCCGAGAATGCCGGACTGAGGGGCGTTGAGGATCGGCGAGGACATCAGCGAGCCGTAGACGCCGCCGTTCGAGATGGTGAAGGTACCACCCTGCATGTCGGCCATGGAAAGCGCACCGTCACGGGCGGCCTTGCCGAGGCGACCGATTTCCTTCTCGATCTCGGCGATCGACATCTGGTCGGCATCACGCACGACCGGTACGACAAGACCCTTGTCCGTGCCGACGGCGACGCCGACATGGCAGTAGTTCTTGTAGATGATGTCGGTGCCGTCGATCTCGGCGTTGACGGCCGGCAGTTCCTTCAGCGCATGCGTGACGGCCTTCGTGAAGAAGCCCATGAAGCCGAGCTTCACACCATGCTTCTTCTCGAAAATGTCCTTGTAGCGATTACGCAGGTCCATCACGGCCTTCATGTCCACCTCATTGTAGGTGGTCAGCATGGCGGCGGTGTTCTGCGCATCCTTGAGGCGCTTGGCGATCGTCTGGCGCAGACGCGTCATCTTCACGCGTTCTTCGCGCGGCGCATCTGCCTCGGAGGACGGAACGCGGGCTGCAATCTTGACCGGTTCGGCGGCAGCAGCGGTAGACGCCGTAATGCCCTTGGCAACGGCTGCGATGACGTCGCCCTTCAGCACCTGGCCACGCTTGCCGGAACCATCGACCTGGTCGGCAGAAATGTTGTTTTCCACAAGCAGCTTGGCGGCCGAGGGTGCAGCCGGCATGGAAGACGCAGCCGCGGCGGGCTTGGTTTCGGCAGCGGGAGCCGCCGCAACCTTCTCGACCTTTTCGGCAGCAGCAGGCGCGCTCGCACCGGCGGAACCGCTGGCAGAAATCTGGCCAAGCAGACCACCCGGGGCGACGGTCTCGCCGGCGGCGGCCGTGATTTCCGACAGGACGCCGGCGGCCGGCGCCGGCACTTCGATCGTCACCTTGTCGGTTTCGAGCTCACAGAGCGGCTCGTCGGCCTTGATGACGTCGCCGACCTTCTTGAACCAGGTGCCGACGGTCGCTTCGCTGACGGATTCGCCCAGAGTCGGGACGCGGATTTCGGTAGCCATGAGTGTGTTCCGTTCGTGATTCTTATCGTGGTTACTGGGAAGCCGGGCGGATCAACCGCCCAGCGCGTCCTCGAGGAAAGCAGCGAGCTGCGCCATGTGCTTCGACATCAGGCCCGTCGCCGGCGAGGCTGCGGCCGGACGACCAGTGTAGCGCACGCGCTGGTACTTGGCGTCGATATGGGCGAGCACCCATTCGAGATAGGGATCGATGAAGGCCCAGCCCCCCATGTTCTTGGGCTCTTCCTGGCACCAGACCATCTCGGCATTGCGGAAGCGCGACAGCTCGTTGATCAGCGCCTTGGCCGGGAACGGATAGAGCTGTTCCAGGCGCAGGAGATAAACGTCGTCGATGCCGCGCTTTTCGCGCTCTTCCAGAAGGTCGTAGTAGACCTTGCCCGAGCACATCACGACGCGGCGGATCTTGGCGTCCTTCTGCAGCTTGATCGGGCCGTCCTTGATCACCTCGGCGTCGTCCCACAGCAGACGGTGGAACGAGCTCTCGCCCGCCATTTCCGACAGCGAGGAAACGGCACGCTTGTGGCGCAGCAGGGATTTCGGCGTCATCATGATCAGCGGCTTGCGGAAGTCGCGCTTCACCTGGCGGCGCAGGATGTGGAAGTAGTTCGCCGGCGTCGTGACGTTGGCGACCTGCATGTTGTCTTCGGCGCACATCTGCAGCCAGCGTTCGAGGCGGGCGGAGGAGTGCTCCGGACCCTGGCCCTCATAGCCGTGCGGCAGCAGGCAGACGAGGCCCGACATGCGCAGCCACTTGCGCTCACCCGACGAGATGAACTGGTCGAAGACGACCTGCGCACCGTTGGCGAAGTCACCGAACTGGGCCTCCCAGAGCGTCAGCGCGTTGGGACGGGCCAGCGAATAGCCGTATTCGAAGCCGAGCACGGCCTCTTCCGAGAGCATCGAGTTGATGACCTCGTAGCGCGCCTGCGTGGGCGAAAGGTTGGCAAGCGGGATGTAGCGGTCTTCGGTCTCCTGATCGTAGATAACCGAATGGCGCTGCGAGAACGTGCCGCGTTCGCAATCCTGGCCGGAGAGACGGATCTTCGTGCCCTCGACGCAGAGCGTGCCATAGGCAAGCGCTTCCGCCATCGCCCAGTCGATACCCTCGCCCGTCTCGACCATCTGCATGCGGTTGTCCATGAACCGCTGAATGGTCTTGTGGGCCTTGAAGCCTTCCGGGATCGTCGCGATCTTGCGACCGATCTCCTTGAGCTGCTTCATCGGCACGGAGGTCTTGCCGCGACGCTGTTCGTCCTGGTTGTCGGCCGAGCGCAGGCCCGACCAGGCGCCGTCCAGCCAGTCGGCCTTGTTCGGCTTGTAGGACTGGCCAGCCTCGAATTCCTGCTCGAGATTGGCGCGCCAATCCGCCTTCATCTTCTCGAATTCGCCCTCGCTGATCACGCCTTCGCCAATGAGACGCGAACCATAGAGGTTGACCACGGTCTTGTGGGCGCGGATCGCCTTGTACATCTTCGGCTGCGTGAACGCCGGCTCGTCGCCTTCATTGTGGCCGAAGCGACGGTAGCAGAACATGTCCAGCACGACCGGCTTGTGGAACTTCATGCGGAATTCGGTCGCGATCTTGGCAGCATAGGTCACCGCTTCCGGATCGTCGCCGTTCACATGGAAGATCGGCGCCTCGATCATCTTCGCCACATCCGACGGATAGGGCGAGGAGCGCGAGAAGGCCGGGTTCGTGGTGAAGCCGATCTGGTTGTTGATGATGACGTGCACCGTGCCGGCAACGCGGTGGCCGCGCAGGCCCGACAGGCCGAGGATTTCGGCCGTCACACCCTGGCCCGCAAAGGCCGCATCGCCGTGCAGCAGCAGCGGCATGACCTGGACGCGCTCGGAGAGCGGGATGATGTCACCCTCGAAGACCTTCGCCATCTGGTCCTGCTTGGCACGGGCCTTGCCCATGACGACAGGGTTGACGATCTCGAGATGCGAGGGGTTGGCGGTCAGCGACAGGTGCACCTTGTTGCCGTCGAACTCGCGGTCCGAAGAAGCACCGAGGTGGTACTTCACGTCGCCCGAGCCTTCCACTTCGTCGGGCGCGTAGGAGCCGCCCTTGAACTCGTGGAAGACGGCGCGGTGGGGTTTGGCCATCACGTTCGTCAGAACGTTGAGGCGGCCGCGGTGCGCCATGCCGAGAACGATTTCCTTCAAGCCGAGCTGACCGCCCCGCTTGATGATCTGCTCCAGCGCCGGGATCAGCGCTTCACCGCCGTCGAGGCCGAAGCGCTTGGTGCCCTTGTACTTGACGTCGATGAACTGCTCGAAGCCCTCAGCCTCGATCAGCTTCTGCAGGATCGCCTTCTTGCCTTCCGGCGTGAAATCGACGCCCTTGTCCGGACCTTCGATGCGCTCCTGGATCCAGCCCTTCTCTTCCGGGTTGGAGATGTGCATGAATTCGACGCCGATCGTCGAGCAATAGGTGCGCTCGAGGATTTCGACCATTTCGCGCACGGTCGCGTATTCGAGGCCAAGCACGTTGTCGATGAAGATCTTTCGGTCGAGATCCTTCTCCTCGAAACCGTAGTTCGACGGCGAGAGCTCGTTGTAATCCTCAACCGGCGCCGCAAGGCCGAGCGGGTCGAGCTTGGCATGCAGGTGACCACGGGCGCGGTAGGCACGGATCATCATGATGGCGCGAACAGAATCGCGCGTCGCCTGATTGACGTCCGCCTGGTTGACGGGCGTGCCGGTCTGCACGGCAACGGCCTCGGCCTTCGCCTGCACCTTCTTTTCAAGAACCTTCTCGACGACGCCCCAGTTGCCATCAAGCGCCGAGACCAGTTCGCCATTGGCGGCGATCGGCCAGTTGGCGCGCTGCCACGAGGCGCCCCTGGCGGCCTTCACGATGTCGGAGGGCTGGTCTTCGAGGGCCTTGAAAAAGGCCTGCCATTCCTCACCGACAGAGGCGGGGTTCGCTTCATACTTGGCGTAGAGCTGTTCGATATAGGCCGCGTTCGCTCCATCGAGGAAGGACGTGGCCAGAAATTGTTCGTTGGCGTCTAGTCGTGCCATGGTGTTTTGCGGGCGCCGCGCCCGCCTCCCGAACGATCGTGTTGACCGGGCTTTCCCGGCTTGCCGCCCAGCGCTCTATCCAGCGCCAGGAAGAGATGGATCGGCCGGCGTTTTCAGCCGGCCAATCCCAGTTTCGTTTCTCAGCCCTTGAGGACTTCGACCAGCGTCTTGCCGAGACGCGCCGGCGAAGGCGAAACGCGGATGCCTGCAGCTTCCATTGCCGCGATCTTGGATTCCGCGTCACCCTTGCCGCCGGAAACGACAGCGCCGGCATGACCCATGGTGCGGCCCTTCGGAGCGGTACGGCCCGCGATGAAGCCGGCCATCGGCTTCTTGCGGCCCTTCTTGGCTTCGTCGATGAGGAACTGTGCCGCATCTTCTTCGGCCGAACCGCCGATTTCGCCGATCATGATGATCGAGGTCGTGGCGTCGTCCGCCAGGAACATCTCCAGCACATCGATGAATTCCGTGCCCTTGACCGGGTCGCCGCCGATGCCGACGGCCGTGGTCTGGCCGAGGCCTTCGTTGGAGGTCTGGAAGACCGCTTCATAGGTCAGCGTGCCGGAGCGCGAGACGATACCGACGGAGCCCTTGCGGAAGATCGAGCCCGGCATGATGCCGATCTTGCATTCTTCCGGCGTCAGGATGCCGGGGCAGTTCGGGCCGAGCAGACGTGAGGAGGAGCGCTCGAGGCGAGCCTTGACGCGCACCATGTCGGCAACCGGGATACCTTCGGTGATGCAGGTGATGAACGGGATTTCCGCTTCGATCGCCTCGATGATCGCGTCCGCGGCGCCTGCCGGCGGAACGTAGATCACGGATGCGTCGGCACCGGTCTTCTCGCGGCCTTCGGCGACGGAAGCGAAGATCGGCAGGCTTTCGCCCTTCGAGCCGGTCCAGGTTTCGCCACCCTTCTTCGGGTGGATGCCGCCGACCATCTGCGTGCCGTAATAGGCGAGCGCCTGTTCGGTGTGGAAGGTCCCGGTCTTGCCGGTCAGGCCCTGAACGAGGACCTTGGTGTTCTTGTTGACGAGAATCGACATGAGGTCTGGTCCTTCAGGTTAGCCGTTGATCGCGGCGACGATCTTCTTGGCAGCATCGTCCAGATCGTCGGCGGCGGTGATCGCCAGGCCGGATTCGTTCAGGATCTTCTTGCCAAGCTCGACATTCGTGCCTTCGAGACGAACGACCAGCGGAACCTTGAGGCCCACTTCCTGCACGGCTGCGACCACGCCTTCAGCGATGACGTCGCACTTCATGATGCCACCGAAGATGTTGACGAGGATGCCCTCGACCTTCGGGTCGGCCGTGATGATCTTGAAGGCGGCCGCGACCTTCTCCTTGCCGGCGCCGCCGCCGACGTCGCAGAAGTTCGCCGGCTCCTTGCCGTAGAGCTTGATGATGTCCATCGTCGCCATGGCAAGACCCGCACCGTTGACCATGCAGCCGATGTTGCCGTCGAGCGCCACGTAAGCGAGGTCCCACTTGGAGGCTTCGATTTCCTTGGCGTCTTCTTCAGTCTCGTCGCGCAGCGCCTTGATGTCGTCGTGGCGGAACAGCGCGTTGCCGTCGAAGGACACCTTGGCGTCGAGAACGCGCACGCGGCCGTTCTTCATGACGATTAACGGGTTGATCTCGAGCAGGCTCATGTCCTTCTCGACAAAGGCCTTGTAGAGGATCGGGAAGAGTTTTTCGGCATCCGCCTTGGCTTCGCCTTCGAGCTTCAGCGCCGAGGTGAGCTTCGCCAGATCGTCGGCGGTGACACCGGCTTCCGGGTTGATCGCGACGGTAAGGATCTTCTCCGGCGTGTCATGCGCGACGGCTTCAATGTCCATGCCGCCTTCCGTCGAAACGACGAAGGCAACCTGGCCGACCGAGCGATCGACGAGCAGCGAGAGATAGAGTTCGCGGTCGATGTCGGCGCCGTCCTCGATGTAGAGGCGGTTCACCTGCTTGCCGGCTTCGCCGGTCTGCGCGGTGACGAGCGTGTTGCCGAGCATGTCCTTGGCGTGGGCCTTGGCTTCGTCGATCGAGAAAGCGAGGCGAACGCCACCCTTGGCGTCCGGGCCAAGCTCCTTGAACTTGCCCTTACCACGGCCGCCGGCATGGATCTGGCTCTTGACCACGTAGAGCGGGCCGGGGAGCGACTTGGCAGCCGCTTCCGCCTCGTCGGCGGAGAAGATCGCGACGCCTTCGGCGACCGGTGCGCCAAAGCTCTTGAGCAGAGCCTTGGCCTGATATTCATGAATGTTCATGGGATAGATCCTGTCTGAGCAATTCCAGCAGGACCTGCTGGAATTGCGTGAAACAAAAGAGCCGGGATTACTTCAGCGCGGGCGCGATGTTGATGCAGGCTTCGCACAGGCCGGCAACGGCTGCGACCGACTTGTCGAAGGCTTCCTGTTCGGCCTTGTTGAGGTCGATTTCGACGATGCGCTCGACGCCGCCGGCACCGATGACCGTGGGAACGCCGACATACATGTCCTTGACGCCGTACTGGCCCGAGAGATGGGCGGCGACGGGCAGGACACGCTTCTTGTCCTTGAGGAAGGATTCGGCCATCTCGATCGCCGAAGCGGCCGGAGCATAGTAGGCCGAGCCGGTCTTGAGCAGGCCGACGATTTCGGCGCCGCCGTCACGGGTGCGCTGGATGATCTCTTCGAGGCGCTCCTTGGTGACCCAGCCCATCTTGACGAGGTCGGTCAGAGGGATGCCGGCAACGGTGGAGTAACGGGCGAGCGGCACCATCGTGTCGCCATGGCCACCGAGAACGAAGGCGGTGACGTCCTGCACGGAAACCTTGAATTCTTCCGAGAGGAAAAGACGGAAGCGCGCCGAGTCCAGCACGCCGGCCATGCCGACGACCATGTTCTTCGGCAGGCCCGAAAACTTCTGCAGCGCCCAGACCATCGCGTCGAGCGGGTTGGTGATGCAGATGACGAAGGCGTTCGGCGCGTACTTCTTGATGCCCGCGCCGACCTGTTCCATGACCTTGAGGTTGATGCCGAGCAGGTCATCGCGGCTCATGCCGGGCTTACGGGCAACACCGGCGGTGACGATGCAGACATCAGCGCCTTCGATGGCGGCGTAGTCGCTGGCGCCCGTCAGCGAGGCATTGAAGCCTTCGACCGGCGAGGACTGGGCAATGTCGAGGCCCTTACCCTGCGGAATGCCGTCGGCGATGTCGAAGAGGACGATGTCGCCCAGCTCCTTCAGGCCGGCGAGATGCGCCAGCGTGCCACCGATCATTCCAGAACCAATAAGTGCGATCTTCTTGCGGGCCATGAAAAGCTTCCTCTTGCTCCGATCAACAGGCCCCCAATGTCGCAATTGCGGGACCTTTCGGCGCAAGGGCTTACGCCCCTCGGGTTAAAAATTCAACACATACTTTTGTATCGAAATTTTTCAATCGGTTAGATGCAAAAATTCTTACGTAAACGTAAGAATTCCTGTCACGCTTTCGTCACGTCATCGCCATATCGGGCCGTATGATCTGCAAGATATTCCGTACTGCGGATCTCGATGAGGCGCGAGACGGTGCGATCGAATTCGAAACCTTCGGTGCCTTTGCGGGTCACCAGAAGCTCTTCCGGGGCGGCGGCCGCGGAGGCGAACAGCCGGACGCGATGGTCGTAGACCGTGTCCACGAGATTGATGAAGCGCTTGGTCTCGTTGCGCTTATCGGCGCCGAGCAAGGGGATGTGGTCGACGAACAGCGTGTCGTAGCGCGACAGGATTTCGAGATAGTCGGCGGCCCCCAGCGGACGCTGGCAGAGATCGGCGAAGGAAAAGCGCGCCGCCCGGGCTGACGCCTGCGGCACCGTTATGCTGCGGCCACGGAAGGCGATCGTCTCGGCACCCACCGGCTTGCCCGCCACCTCGCGCCGCCAGGCCGCATCCATCGCCATGTCGGCTTCCGGCGTCAGCGGATAGCGGAAGACCGGCAGGCCGCTGTCCTTTTCCAGCCGGTAATCCGTCAGCGAATCCAGCGGAACGATCTCGACATATTGTTTCAGGAGATCGACGAAGGGCAGGAACAAGCCGCGATTGAGGCCATCCTTGTAGAGATTGTCGGGCTCGACGTTCGATGTCGTCACCAAGATGCAGCCGCGCTGAAAGAGCTCGCCGAACAGGCGCGAGAGGATCATCGCATCGGCGATATCCGTCACGGAAAACTCGTCGAAGCAGAGCAGCCGCGCCTCCTCGACGAGGCTTGCGGCCACCGGCGGTACGGGATCGGCCTGCTTGGTCTCCCCGGCCTTCAGCTTCTGGCGGTGCTTGTGGATGCGATCGTGCACGTCGGCCATAAACTCATGGAAATGCGCCCGACGCTTGCGCTTCACCCGCGCCAGCTCGAAGAACATGTCCATCAGCATGGTCTTGCCGCGCCCGACGCCGCCATAGATGTAAAGGCCCTTGGGGGCGCTGACGGTTTCGGGTTTGCGGGAGGCGAAGAGCCAGCCGAGCGCACTGGATTTGCGCGCCGGGCGCTGGGCGTGCAGGTCGAGAAGCAGCCGGTCGAAGCGCGCGGCCATGGCCTTCTGCGCCGGGTCCGGCTTCAGCTCGCCGCTCTGGACAAGGGCCTGCAGCCTATCCGAAACACCATGGTCCGGATGTGTCGATCCGCTGTCCCAGTCCTTGCCCATGGGCGGGTTTTATCCGTGTCGGTGTCGGAAGGACGGGATCAGCGCGAAAGGCTGACGGGTTGGCCGGAATTGGTCGTGCCGTCAAAGCGAGCGTCTGCAGACTTGTAGAGGCGGGCAATGGAATTGCCGTTGCGGTCCTTCAACACGACCTGCTTGCCGGCAACTTCCCAGGAGCCCATCGTCGTCAGCTCGCCGGCGCAACCACGCGTACCACCGCGCGAGCCGCTGCCGAGATTGGTGAGCGTCAGGAACATGTCGCAGGAAGACGGGCCGCTTGCCACACGCCAGTTGCCGACCATGGATTCCTTGGTGACGTCGAGCGCCGTCGCAGCTGCCGTATCCGCCGCGCCGCCGGCAACACCCGTTCCGGTCGCCATGGCCGTGTCGGTCGTCGGCTTTTCCGGGAACTGCGACGTGTCCGTCGTCGGATCGGGCAGCTGGCTGGAGGAAACGCTGCCGATCGGCTGGGCCTGCAGCGGCGTAATATTCTGCTGCGTGTTGACGCTGTCCATCGACGTGCGCTGGCAACCGGCCAGAGCAAGCGCCATCATCAGCCCGCCTGCCACATGGTGAATCCGCATGTCGTTACTCCTGCCTTTGTGCGACGCCGTGCATACGCGACAACCATGGCGAATTAGCGTGAATCGTTCGTCTAAATCAAGTCTTGGCAAGCAGGTTTCGAGTTCACGGAGTCTGACATACGTTCACGACAGGTGCAGTAAGCTACCCGGACACCTGTTACGAAACACCAAGGACTTCGTTTCGATAGAAGGTATCGGCCTTTTCTTTTCGCCAGCCTGAATCAGGCATCGTTTTAAATATGCTCGCGCCGACACCGGAAAAACGGGCATGCGTTTCTGCGACGAAGGCTCGCAACACCGGGTGTGGCACCCCTTCGCCCAATTCACGAGTGTGCTTCTTGGCCTCGACAAGCGCCAACGTTTCCCCGCGGACCGCGTCCGAAATCGTCGCACCCGCCATACACTCCAACATGTTCATCGGCGGGAGGGATGTGAAGTCTCGTCCTGACATCCAGGCAAGTGCAATTGCGGGGCGAAGCGCATAGAGAAACTTCTTCAGCTTAGCTGTTTCGAATTCATCGTTCCCAGCGTGCTTGTGTAAAAGACCGACATAGTGCTTCGCAACATTCGACGGCTCAACAATCTCGTCAAGAAGAACAGACAGCCTCGATCGAAAACCGGGCTCTTCCTCATAAACGAGTGGCGATTTCAGCCACTCCACGACAACAGCATTGCCGGAAAGCGCCAAAAGAAGCGCCTTGCGAAGGTCCCAGCCACCAGTATCGACAAGGCCGACTATCGGAAATTCGATGACATCTCGAACAACGCCCAAACCAACATGGTCACCAACGGGCCGCACATACACGAAGCGGCAGTCGTAGTCGCTGTCGGGAGACGGAAAGCCCCAGGCGCGACTACCGCTTTCAATGGCAAAACCAATCCGAATTACCTGCGCCCGGACACTTTCCAGGCGCCGGCGGATCTCCGCCACAACGTCAGGCGCAAAACCGTCGAGCATCAATCAGAGCCGGCGCTCGACCAGCATCTTCTTGATTTCGCCGATCGCTTTCGCCGGGTTCAACCCCTTCGGGCAAGCCTGGGCGCAGTTCATGATCGTGTGGCAGCGGTAGAGACGGAAGGGGTCTTCCAGATTGTCGAGGCGCTCGCCGGTGGCTTCGTCGCGGCTGTCGATCAGCCAGCGATAGGCCTGGAGGAGGACGGCCGGGCCGAGATAGCGGTCGCCGTTCCACCAATAGCTCGGACAGGAGGTCGAGCAGCAGGCGCAGAGAATGCACTCATAGAGGCCGTCGAGCTTGAGACGGTCCTCATGGCTCTGCTTCCATTCCTTGGCCGGCGTCGGCGAGACGGTTTTCAGCCAGGGCTCGATCGAACGGTGCTGGGCGTAGAAGTTGGTGAGATCGGGAACGAGATCTTTTACGACCGGCATATGCGGCAGCGGATAGACCTTCACCGCACCCTTCACCTCGTCCATGCCCTTGGTGCAGGCGAGCGTGTTGGTGCCGTCGATGTTCATGGCGCAGGAACCGCAGATACCCTCGCGGCAGGAGCGGCGCAGCGTCAGCGTCGGGTCGATCTTGTTCTTGATGTAGAGCAGCGCGTCCAGCACCATCGGGCCGCAATCGTCGACGTCGATGTAGAACGTGTCGATCGACGGGTTCTTGCCGTCGTCGGGGTTCCAGCGATAGATGCGGAACTCGCGGGTGTTCGCGGCGCCGGCCGGCTTCGGCCAGACCTTGCCTTCGGTCATCTGCGAGTTTTTCGGGAGAGCGAGTTCAACCATGTCCTGTTCTCCTCGGGATCAGTAGACGCGGGCCTTGGGCGCGATCTTCTGGGGATCGATGCCGTCGGCGATAAGGTCGGTGTGAACAGGGCGATAGTCGAGCTTGACGTCGCCCGCCTCGCTTACCCAGGCCAGGGTGTGCTTGCGCCAGTTGACGTCGTCGCGGCCGGCAAAGGGGCCGTCGACATAGTCTTCACGGGCATGCGAGCCGCGGCTTTCCTTGCGGGCCTCGGCGCCGTAGACGGTCGTGATGGCGTTGGCCATCAGGTTTTCCAGTTCCAGCGTCTCGACGAGATCGGAGTTCCAGATCATCGAGCGGTCGGTGACCTTGATGTCGGGCATTTCCTTCCAGATCTCGCTCATGCGGCGGCAGCCGCTTTCGAGCGATTCCTGGGTGCGGAACACGGCCGCGTCGTCCTGCATGGTGCGCTGCATCTTGTCGCGCAGGATTGCGGTCGGCGTGCCGCCATTGGCGTTCCGGAGGCGATCGAAGCGGTCCATGATCTTGTCGCAGGCAGCGATGTCGAGTGCCGGAACAGGAGCGGCGCGGTCGATCACCTGACCGGCGCGGATCGCGGCGGCTCTGCCGAAGACCACGAGGTCGATCAGCGAATTGGAGCCGAGGCGGTTGGCGCCGTGCACCGAGGCGCAGCCGGCCTCGCCTACCGCCATCAGGCCGGGCGCCAGGCGCTCCGGGTTCTGGCTGTCGGCGTTCAGCACTTCGCCCCAGTAGTTCGTGGGAATGCCGCCCATGTTGTAGTGCACGGTCGGCAGGACCGGGATCGGCTCGCGCGTCACATCGACGCCGGCAAAGATCTTCGCGCTCTCGGAAATGCCCGGCAGGCGCTCGTGCAGCACGGCGGGGTCGAGATGGTCGAGATGCAGGAAGATGTGGTCCTTGTTCTTGCCGACGCCGCGGCCTTCGCGGATCTCCATCGTCATGCAGCGCGAGACGACGTCGCGAGACGCCAGGTCCTTGGCCGACGGCGCATAGCGCTCCATGAAGCGCTCGCCTTCCGAATTGACGAGATAGCCGCCTTCGCCGCGCGCGCCCTCGGTGATAAGGCAGCCGGCGCCATAGATGCCGGTCGGGTGGAACTGGACGAATTCCATGTCCTGGAGCGGCAGGCCGGCGCGGGCGATCATGCCGCCGCCGTCACCCGTGCAGGTGTGCGCCGAGGTGGCCGAGAAATAGGCGCGACCGTAGCCGCCGGTCGCCAGCACCACCATCTTGGCGGCGAAACGGTGGATCGTGCCGTCATCGAGGTTCCAGGCGACGACGCCGGTGCAGCGGCCGTCGGCCGACATGATCAGGTCGAGCGCGAAATATTCGATGAAGAATTCCGCATTGTTGCGCAACGACTGGCCGTAGAGCGTGTGCAGGATGGCATGGCCGGTCCGGTCGGCGGCAGCGCAGGTGCGCTGCACCGGCGGGCCTTCGCCGTAATTCTGCATGTGGCCGCCGAACGGCCGCTGGTAGATTTTTCCTTCCGCATTGCGCGAGAAGGGAACACCGTAGTGCTCCAGTTCATAGACCGCCTTCGGCGCTTCCATGGCGAGATACTGCATGGCATCGACGTCGCCGAGCCAGTCGGAACCCTTGACGGTGTCGTAGAGGTGCCATTGCCAGCTGTCCGGCGTCATGTTCCTGAGCGAGGCCGCGATGCCGCCCTGGGCAGCGACCGTGTGCGAGCGTGTCGGGAAAACCTTGGTGATGCAGGCGGTCTTGAGCCCCTGTTCGGCCATGCCGAGCGTGGCACGCAGGCCCGCACCGCCGGCACCGACGACGATCACGTCGAAGGAGTGGTCCACATAAGTATAGGCCTTGCCGTTGGCCGCCGGGGAGGAGTTCGCTGCCATGATGGATTATCCTGCGAAGGCGATCTTGAGGACGGCGAAAAGACAGAGCCCGCCGACCAGGATCGCGAAGAAGGTGTTGAGCATGAGGAGCGCGATCTTCACGCCTTCCGCATGCACGTAGTCCTCGATGATGACCTGCATGCCGAGCTTCATGTGGATGAGGCCGGAGACGACGACAAGGCCCATGAGCACGGCGACGATCGGGTTCGACAGCGCCGCGGTGACTTCCGCATAGGACGCGCCGTTGTAGCAGATCAGGAAGCCGACGAAGAACAAGAGAAGCGGAACGTTGGCAACGGCCGTCAGGCGTTGGCGCCAGAAATGCTCCGTGCCATCCTTGGCCGAGCCGAGACCACGAACCTTGCCGAGGGGAGTGCGCATGTCCATGGGTTTCTCCTCAGCGCGCCAGGTAACCGACGATCCAGATCAAAACCGTCAGGGCGACGGAGACGATCGGGGTGGCGATGGCGAGCTTTGTATTGAAGTGTTTTTCATAGCCGCGCCCCATGTCCCACATGAAGTGGCGAAGACCGCCCAGCATGTGGTGCATCAGCGCCCAGGTGTAGCCGAAGAGCACGAGGCGCCCGATCAGCGTGCCGAAAAACCAGTTGACCCAATCGAAATAGGCTTCGCCCGAAGCGGCGGCGATGAGCCACCAGGCAACGAGCACCGTGCCGAAATAAAGGGCGGCGCCGGTTATGCGATGCACGATGGACATGACCATCGTCGGGATCGGCTTATAGACTTGGAGATGCGGCGAGAGCGGCCGGCTTCGAGTGACATTCGCCATCTGAACCTCACGGAACCCCGGAGAGCCATAAACTGGACAGAATTTCTCCGGAATTGCAGTATGTTGTGCACAATGCAGTGATTGCGACGTTTAATCACCGGAAAGCGGAACCACAAGCCTTCTTGCAGTGCAAAATGAATTTAATCGATTAAGCGCCTGCCGCTTTTGTGCCATTCCGGGACACGCTCCGCCAATTAACGATAACCGGAAAAATCATAACCAAATCCGTGACTTTTGCCGGGCGCTGCCCCATCTTGCCGTTAAGGATCTGTTAAGCGTAATCCGGAAGGCACGACAGAATGACTCTGTTTTCAGCGCCCCATGCGACCAAAGTTCTAGCACTTGCGGTCGCCCTTGCGGCCGGCGGCATGACGCCCGTCGCAGCCCGCGACCGTACCCCCGATACCGGCTGGTCGGACAATTCCGGCGCGGACTGGTCGAAAGGCAGCTTCATCGGCCGCAGCATCGAACGGCGTGAGCACCGCCAATGGCGGCCACGCGATCGCTACCGCGACGATCGCCGGGTCGAGCGGCATCGCGATCACCACTGGCGCAAGGACCGCAATTTCTACGGCGGCGCCATCTCCGCCTATCGCGACAAGGGCAACAGCATCTACTTCTATATCGATCGGGAGCGTTACTATGACGACCTGTTCGATGCTCCCCTGGCCGAGAACCACGGACCGAAAGTCATTGTGGTGACGCCAGGCCAGAATGGTTGCTCGTGGGAAGCCGGCGTCTGCGTCATCCGCCCGGGCCTTTGACGGTCGGGCAAAGCATTACGCCTTTTGCGGGATTACGCCAAAGCGCCAGACCGTCGTCTTCTTGACCTCGCTGTCCTCCAGCGCCCGTGTCACCGGCACCGTATAGGTGGCGAGCGCCTCCATGCGCTCGCGCGGGCAGTAGGCCCGGCCGGGGTCGCCGACGAGCACCATGGCGCCCCGCGCCGCTAGCGTCGAGAACCAGGGAATGAGCACATCCGCAAAACCGCGGTCATAGAAGACATCGCCGGCCAGCACGGCGTCCCAGCCCTCGTCCCGGCCGATCATGTTTTCCGCAGTGTGGATGAGATCGACACCATTCAGGACCGCGTTCAGACGAACAGCTGCTTCACTCCAGGGGTCGATATCGGCCGCCAGCACGGATGAGGCACCGGAGAGCCGCGCCGCGATGCCGACAAGGCCGGAACCGCTGGCAAAGTCCAGCACCGATTTTCCGGTCACCAGGGCGGGATGATCCAGAATGTGCCGGGCAAGCCCCTGTCCGCCCGCCCAGGCGAACGCCCAGAAGGGCGGCGGCAGGCCGATCTCCTGCAGCTCCTCCTCGGTCTTCAGCCAGAGGTCATGCGCCTCCGTGGCAAGCCGCAGCCTCACCTCCGGCACATGCGGCGGAGAGAGCACGTCGGTGTTGTCGCGAATGAAGACCTCGGGATCCGTCTTCACGGAAACATCGCTCCGCGGCGTCGGCCTCTAAGGAAAGCAATGTGGCGGGCGAAGGGCCGAACCATCAGCGCGGCGGCTTGTCGAGACCGCCCATGCGGCAGACCTCGATCCACTCTTCCTCGGTCACCGGCTGCACCGAAAGACGCATGGAGGTGACGAGCGACATGTTGGCCAGCTTCGGGTTGGCCTTGACGTCCTTCAGCGAGACGGGCTTGGGCATGTCGCGCACGGCGCGGATATCGACGCAATCCCAGCGCGGATCTTCACCGGCCGTCGAATCGGGATGCGAAAGCGCGCAGACCTCGGTGATGCCGACGATCTCCAATCCCTCGTTGGAGTGGTAGAAGAAGCCCTTGTCGCCGATCGTCATCGCCCGCATGTGGTTGCGCGCGAGATAGTTGCGTACGCCCGTCCATTCGGTGCCCGCCTCACCGGCATCCTTCTGCATCTGCCAGGACCATTTGAAGGGTTCGGACTTGTAGAGCCAGTATGCCATGGAAAATCAGGCCTCCGGACTGTTGAAGACCCAGTTCCAGGCCTTTACCTCGACAGAGGCGAAAAGACCGGCCTTGGCGTAGGGATCGTTTTCGGCGATCTGCCGTGCCTCTTCGATCGTCTCCGCCTTGACCACCACCAGGCTGCCGGTCGGCTTGCCATCATCGCCGAGGAAGGGACCGGCGAAGGCGAGCTTGCCGTCGGAATTCAGGCCGTTCAGATAGGCGAGGTGATCCGGGCGCGTATCGAGGCGCACCTGCAGCGCACCGGGCTTGTCCTGGCAGAGAAATGCGAAATGCATGAAACGATCCTTTTTCTGTTCCGGGCTGTTCCTGGCCGCTCTGTCATTCCTGGGTGATCGGGCGCGTCATCAGCTGCCCTATGGCGGTCTTCACGTCGAGGCTGCCGTCGATGATGCGGGCGACCGCATCGGTGATCGGCATGTCGATACCCTTTTCAGCGGCAACACCGGATGCGACCGAGGCGGCAAAGGCGCCTTCCACGAGATCGCCCGACCAGCCGGCGGCGTTGCCATGACGGCCGAGCGCGATGCCGAAACGCAAATTGCGCGACTGGTGGCTCGTTCCCGTCAGCACGAGGTCGCCGAGGCCAGAGAGCCCGGTGACCGTGATGCCCTCCCCGCCATGGGCCGCGACGAAGCGGGACAGCTCCGCAAGTCCACGCGAAATCAGCGCCGCCCGTGCCGAATCGCCGAGTTCGGCGCCTTCGATGATGCCGCAGGCGATCGCCAGCACATTCTTCAGCGCACCGCCGAGCTGAACGCCGATGCGATCGGTCGAAGGGTAGAGCCGGAATGTCGGTCCCGAAAGGGCCTGCGCCAGCGCCGCGCCGGTTTCGGCGGTACGCGCGGCGACCACCATCGCCGTCGGCAGGCCTTTCGCGATGTCGGCTGCAAAGCCGGGGCCGGAAAGCACGGCGATCTCGCGGCCGGGAAGCTCTTCCTCCAGAACCTCCGTCAGCAACCGCCCGGTGCCCTTTTCCATGCCCTTGGCGCAGATCACCACAGCCGCACCCGGCGCAAGCAGGGGCGCAAGGGACCGCGCCGCATCACGCTGGGCCTGCGAGGGCATGGCGAACAGCACGATACCCGCACCGCGGATCGCCTCCGCATCGGCACTGAAGGAAAGCGCCGGCGGCAGGTCGATGCCGGGCAGCGCCTTTTCGTTGCGCCGCGAGGTGCACATCAGATCAACGGCCGCCTTGTCGCGGCCGATCAGGGTGACGTCACCGCCGCTTGCCGCGGCCACGCTCGCCAGCGCCGTCCCGAAGGCGCCTGCACCAACGACAGCAATCCTCGGACTGGTGCTCATGCCTTGGCTCCCCGTTTGCCGGATCCGAGAACGGTTGCCGCCTCGCGGTCAAGCGGCCAGCGCGAACGCGGCGCGACGGCAAGGTCATCGGGCGGAAAACCGGCCGCCATACGCTCCAGCCCCGCCCAAGCGATCATGGATGCATTGTCGGTGCACAGCGCCAGCGGCGGCGCGATGAAGCGAAATTTCTGCTTGTCGCACAGCGCCTGCAGCGTCGCACGCAGCTCTGCATTGGCCGCCACCCCGCCGGCAACGACCAGCGCCGGTGCCCCGGCATCCGGAAACAGCGTGCGGAAGCGCTCGAGACCGCGGCCGATACGGTCCTTCAGCGTGCGCGAGACGGCGCGCTGGAAGGAGGCGCAGATATCGGCGATGTCCCGCTCCGTCACCGGTTCGATCGACTGCGCGGCCTGCCGCACCGCCGTCTTGAGGCCGGAAAAGGAAAAATCGAGCCGCGCTTCGCCGACGAGCGGCCGCGGGAAGGTGAAGCGCTCCGGATTGCCCGTCTTCGCCATGCGCTCCACCGCTGGCCCACCGGGATAGGGCAGGCCGAGCAGCTTGGCCGTCTTGTCGAAGGCTTCGCCGAGCGCATCGTCGATCGTCGTGCCCCAGCGCTCGTAGTCGTCGACGCCGCGCACCAGCACGAGCTGCGTGTGACCACCGGAGACGAGCAGCATGAGATAGGGAAAGGAGAGCCCGTCCGTCAGCCGCGCCGTCAGCGCATGACCTTCGAGATGGTTGACGGCGTAGAGCGGCTTGCCCGTCGCCCGGGCGATCGCCTTGCCGGTCATCAGCCCGACGATGAGGCCGCCGATCAGCCCCGGACCGCTGGTCGCGGCAATGGCATCGACATCCTCGAGCGAGCGGCCGGCTCGTAGCAAGGCTTCGGAAATCAGGCTGTCCAGCGCTTCCACATGGGCGCGCGCGGCAATCTCCGGCACCACGCCGCCATAGGCGCTGTGTTCCTCGAGCTGGCTCAGCACCACCTCGCCAAGAATCACGCCCCGGCCTTCGGCATCACGCACGACGACGGACGCCGCGGTCTCGTCGCAGCTCGTTTCGATGCCCAGAATGGTCAGATGGGACGACATGTAGCACTTGGGAATTGATTGCGATGGGCCGGAAACCCGGTTACGAGACATCCCGGTAACAACGGATCAAGGCGGATGCAAACAAAACCTTTCAGGATCGGCACACGGGGTAGCCCGCTGGCGCTCGCCCAAGCCTACGAGACCCGCTCACGCCTGATGGCTGCCCACGGCCTGCCGGAAGACATGTTCGAGATCGTCGTGCTTTCAACGAAGGGCGACCGTATCACCGACCGTTCGCTGGCGCTGATCGGCGGCAAGGGCCTGTTCACAGAGGAGATCGAGGCGCAGCTTTCCTCCGGCGAGCTCGATTTCGCCGTACACTCCTCCAAGGACATGCCGACGAAGCTGCCGGAGGGTTTGCATCTCTCGGCCTTCCTGCCGCGCGAGGACGTGCGCGATGCGTTCATCGGCCGCAGCGCCGCCCGCCTCCTCGACCTGCCGCAGGGCGCGACCGTCGGTTCCGCCTCGCTTCGCCGCCAGGCGCTCATCCGCCGTCTTCGGCCCGATATCAATGTCATCGTCTTCCGCGGCCAGGTCGATACCCGCCTCGGCAAGCTCGCCGAAGGCCAGGCGGACGCAACGCTGCTCGCCTATGCCGGGCTGAAGCGCCTCGGCAAGCTGGACGTGCCGACGGAGATCCTCGATCCCGTCTCCTTCCCCCCCGCTCCGGCACAGGGCGCGATCTGTATCGAAAGCCGCATCGGCGATGCGCAGACAGAAAGCCTGCTTGCAGCCATCGACGACCGCGCGACGCGCGCGGCCGTCTCCTGCGAACGCGGTTTCCTTGCCACGCTCGACGGCTCCTGTCGCACGCCGATTGCCGGCTATGCGACGGTCGAGGGCGAACATCTCCAGTTCCGCGGCATGATCCTGACGCCTGACGGCAGCCGGTTCCACGAGATCGAGACGAGCGGCTCGGCAAACGAAGCCGGCCGGCTTGGCGAAGCGGCGGGGCAGGCGATCCGCGGCAAGGCGGGAGCGGATTTCTTCGAAAGCTGGGGCTGATCCGTGCGCGTTCTCGTCCTTCGCCCGCAACAGGCGGCGGCCCGGACCGCCCGCAAGCTCGCGGCGCTGGGCCACGAGACCGCCTGCCTGCAGCTGTCGAAGCCCGAACACGACCTCGATGCGGTGAAAGCAGCGCTCGCAGAGCGGCATTCGGCCATCGCCATCACCAGCGCCGAGGTCGCGCGCCTCTTCGGTCATCTCGGTGAAACGCTCGACCGCCACCTCCTGACCACGGTCTTTTCGGTCGGGCGTGCTTCTGCGGATGCCGCGAGCGCGGCCGGCTTCCGCACCGTGCTCACCCCCGGCGGGGACGGCAGGGACCTTGCCGAGATGATCATCACGCATTGCCGGGATTTCGGCATGCCGGCCGAACCGATCCTCTATCTCGCCGGCCTGCCGCGCGCACAGGGCTTCGAGGCGCGCCTTGCCGAAGCCGGCATCCCGTTCCGCACCGTGGAAGCCTACCGCATGGTATCCGTCGTTCCCCGGCGCACGGAGGCGGAGGCGGCCCTTCTCAAACCGGTGCCGGATGCCGTGCTGTTCTATTCCGGCGAAAGCGCGCGGGCCTTCTTCAAACTCTCCCCGCTCGTGGAAATTCCCGAGCGCTTCCTGTCCACGCTGATGCTCTGCATGAGCGCCAATGTCGCCAAAGCCGTGCCGCCGCGCTTTGCCGCATCGACTGTCGTCGCATCCTTGCCCAACGAGGAAAGCCTGCTGGATTTGCTGTAAGAGCAAGGGGCGAAGGCGGGCGGCGACGGACGAATTTGCCGCAAGGGTCTTTCCCTCGCTGCCTTCCCTGTCTACGTTTAATGCAATGCACATGAACGCGAGGAGGTCGCCATGGAACCGGAAACCCCGTCCCGTCGCAAGAAGGCAGGCGACGAGCCCGTGACAATCGATCTCGAAGCGGTTCCCGCCTCCGTCAGCAACGAGACGCTGGCGGTCGAGGAAGCGGCAAAGGCCGAAACGCCGGAAAACCAGGCAGCGGAAGCGGCTGATACCGCGACGACGGAAACCGCCGCCGAGCCCGCCGAAGAAAAAGCCGAGCCGATCGAACCTGCCCGCACGACCTATGAGGAACCGGCGCGCGCCGAAACGCAACCTTCACCGCAGCGCAGCAATGCCAGTACGCTGGCCGCCGGCATCCTGGGTGGCCTGATCGCACTTCTCGGCGCCGGCAGCCTGCAATATGGCGGCTACCTGCCGGCACTCGGGCCCGACCGTTCCGGCCAATCCGACGCCGTGTCCACCCTGGCAAACGAAGTCGAGGCGCTGAAGACGCGGTTTTCCGAGGCCCCGGCCACAAGCCCGGTCGATCTCCAGCCGATCGAAACGCGGATCGCCGCACTGGAAAAATCGGCCGGTGATGGCACGAGCGCGCAGGGTGCAAACCCTGAAGCCGTCAGCAAACTCGAAGGCGACGTGACCCGCCTGACTACAGAGCTTGCGACATTGCGCGAGGCCATGGCGCGCACCGCAGAAGCGGTCAGTGCAACGGAAAGCCAGCTCACCGAACGCATCGCCGCCGCCGAGCAGAAGCTCGACGAGCCGCGCAGCGACATCGAAATGGCGCGGGCCGTTGCCGCGAGCGCCCTGAAGACCGCGATCGACCGCGGCGGTCCGTATCTCGCCGAACTGGAGGCCTTCGCAAGCATTGCGCCGGACGATCCCTCCCTTGCGGGCCTGCGCGAACATGCCGCCATCGGTGTTTCGGCACGCTCGGATCTCGTGCGTGATTTCCAGCCGACGGCCGATGCCATTCTCGACGCCGTGCACCAGCCGGACGGCGACGAGGGCATCTTCAACCGCCTGATGTCGAGCGCCGCCTCGGCGATCCGCGTGCGTCCCGTCGGCAGCATCGAGGGCGACACGCCGGAAGCGGTGGTCGCCCGCATCGAGAACAAGCTGCAGAACGGCGACTTCAAGGGTGCGCAGATCGAATGGCAGACCCTGCCGGAAAAGGGTCAGGCCGCAGCGACCGACTACAAGCGCAAGCTCGATGAACGTGTCAGCGTGGAAGGCCTGATCGGCGCCGTTGTTTCCGGCGCCCTGAATGGCACGACCACGGGCGCCACCGGCAACCAGGGCTGAGGAGACAGGCTTCATGATTCGCATTCTGGTCTTCGCCCTCTTCGTCCTCGCGCTTGCCGCCGGCTTCGCCTGGCTTGCCGATCGCCCCGGCGAACTCTCCATCATCTGGCAGGGCCAGCGCGCCGACATGAGCCTGATGGTCGCCGCCACCCTCGTCGTCTCGCTGGTCGCCGCCGTGATGTTCTCCTGGTGGATCGTGCGCGTCGTCTGGACCTCGCCGCACTCCATCCAGCGCTATTTCCGCGCCCGCAAGCGCGACCGTGGCTACCAGGCGCTTTCCACCGGCCTGATCGCCGCCGGTGCCGGCGATGCCGCCGGGGCGCGAAAGATGCTGGGTCGCACCAAGGGCCTCCTGAGTGCCGACCAGGAGCCGCTCATCCATCTGCTCGAAGCGCAGGCGGCGATGATCGAGGGTCGCTACGACGACGCCCGTCGGAAATTCGAACTGATGGCGGACGATCCCGAAACACGTGAACTCGGCTTGCGCGGCCTCTATCTCGAAGCCCGCCGGCTCGGCGCGAACGAGGCTGCACGGCAATATGCCGAGCGCGCCGCGGAAAAGGCGCCGCAGCTTCCCTGGGCGGCGGAAGCCGCGCTGGAATACCGCTCCGAGGCAGGAGACTGGGATGAGGCTCTGAAGCTTCTCGGCGACGGCCGTTCCGGCTCGGCCGAGGAAAAGAAGACCTATACCCGCCGCAAGGTCGTGCTGCTCACCGCCCGCGCCGCCGCCAGGCTCGATGCCGACCCCAAGGGCGCGCGCGAGGATGCCCAGCAGGCGCTGAAGCTCGACGAGAATTTCGTGCCCGCCGGCCTCATCGCGGCCAAGGCCTATCTGCGCGAGGACAACCTGCGCAAGGCCGCCGCCATCCTCGAAAAACTCTGGAAGGCGACCGCACACGGCGATGTCGCGAAACTCTATGTCCGTGCCCGCAGCGGCGATTCGGCGACAGACCGCCTGAAACGGGCGGAAAAGCTTGAAGCGATACGCCCGAACAATGCCGAAGCACTCTATGCCGTCGCTGAAACCGCGCTGGAAACCCGCGACTTCGCGCTTGCCCGCGGCAAGGCCGAAGCGGCTGCCCGCTTGGCGCCCCGCGAAAGCGCCTTCCTGCTGCTTGCCGATATCGAGGATGCCGAGACGGGCGACCAGGGCCGCATCCGCCACTGGATGAACCAGGCGTTGAAGGCGCCGCGCGATCCGGCCTGGACCGCCGACGGCATCACCGCACCGGAGTGGCGGGCCGTCTCGCCGGTCACGGGCCATCTCGACGCCTTCGAATGGAAGACGCCGGTCAGCCCGCTCGATGGACCGATCGAGGAAGGCTCGACCGCCGCCGTCGACGAGGCTATCCGCACCCTGCCGCCGCTCGCTATCGAGTGCAGGCCCGTCAGGCGGGCCGAAGAGGCAGCCAGGGTCGAGACCGTGGAAGTCGTCCAGAAACCCGTCGTCATCGCCACGGTGGTGGAGGCTGCACCAGTGAAGGCTGCGACACCGGAAAAGGTCAAGGAGACGGTGGCCATCGAGGAGGACGAGCGCCCGTTCTTCGGTCTGCCGGATGATCCGGGCGTCAAGGAAGGTGCGGTCAAACGGGACGGAACAAGCGGCTTCCGCTTGTTCTAGAACAATTGCGCATGAAGATAAGGATTCCGCCTATCGGAAAGAGGCGGAAATCTCATAGGGCTTGAGGAACGGGGCGACACTGAATGTTCGAACGCTTGCAGCAGTTTCTGGCGAGCCTTTCCGGCGGTGACAGGCCGGCCTTTGCCGCCGACGACCCCCGGGTCGCCGTCATGGCGCTTTGCATCCAGGTGATGGAAGCAGACGGCAAGATTCTCGATGTCGAGAAAAGGGCGTTGCGCGCCCGCTTCAAGGAGTTCTACGGCCTCGACGAGAGCGAGCTCGATGCGCTGGTCGCTGCCGGTACCGATGCGGAGAGCGAGGCGATCGACTTCTTCCGCTTCACCTCGGAACTGAAACGCCAGCTTTCGGAGGAGCAGCGCGTCGATCTGATCGGCCTGCTCTGGGAGATCGTCTATGCCGACGGCGAGCGCAGCGAGATGGAGGACCACGCCATCTGGCGCATCGCGGATCTGCTCGGCGTCTCCGGCCGGGAGCGCATCATGAAGCGGCAGGAAGTGGCCGAACGGGTCGGCGCGGCGACAGGCCCGGAGGAACCGGACGAAGGCTGAGCATGCTCGATTTTCCCCGCAAGCCGCGCCGCAGGCGCCCCGTCCTGATCGTTCTGCACCAGGAGACCTCCAGCCCCGGCCGTGTCGGGCAGATCCTCCAGACGATGGGCCATGCACTGGACATCCGCCGCCCCGTGCTCGGCGATCCACTGCCCGCCACATTGTCGCAGCATGCGGGCGCCGTCGTCTTTGGCGGGCCGATGAGCGCCAATGACGACGAGGCCTATGTGCGCGCGGAGATCGACTGGCTCTCCGTCCCCCTTGCCGAGAACCGCCCCTTCCTCGGCATCTGCCTCGGCGCACAGATGCTGGTGAAGAATCTCGGCGGCACGGTTTTCGGCCATGCGGAAGGCTGGACGGAGATCGGCTGGTATCCGCTGGCGGCGACCGAGGCGGGCACGGCGCTGATGCCCTGGCCGGACATGGTCTACCAGTTCCATCGCGAGGGCTTCGACCTGCCGCGGGACACAACGCTGCTCGCCACCGGCCACCACTACGAGAACCAGGCCTTCCGCTACGGCGACAATGCCTGGGGCATCCAGTTCCACGGCGAGCTGACGCTCGCCATGATGCATCGCTGGGTGGTGCACGGTGCGCATCGCTTCGAGCTGCCGGGCGCGCAGGTCGGTCGCGCCCATCTCGACGGACGCCTCCTGCACGATGCTGCGCTCCGCCTCTGGATGACCTCCTTCCTCGAGCGCATCTTCCACGAGGCCTGAGCCTACGTCCGGCAAATCTGGACGACCGTTTCACATCCGTGCCGGGCCCGCACCATTAAACATGTTGCCGCACCGCCCGGCGCCCGGCCTTGCTGGCAGGGCGCGCAATGGCTACATGTCGAGACGAAACCAATTGGAGACATCAATGATAGCGGTCATCAACACCCTATTGTTCATCATCAGCATAGCGTGGTTCCTGGTGATCGCCTCGGCGATCTTCTCCTGGCTCTATGCCTTCAACGTCATCAACGCGAACAATCAGGTGATCGCCACCATCGGCCGCTCGCTGTATCAGCTGACGGAGCCGATCTACCGCCCGATCCGCCGCGTTCTGCCGAACTTCGGCGGCGTCGACCTTTCGCCGCTCGTCGTGCTCGTCATCCTGTTCTTCCTGGAGCAGGTGATCCGCAGCGTTCTGGCGCCCGCCGTCCTGTGACGCAGGCACCCGGCGCCGCCTTGCGGCGCCAAGACGCCTACCATGTGCGCCTGACCGTACGGCTCACGCCGAATGGTGGGCGCGACGCGATCGACGGCTGGGATACAGGCAGTGACGGCGCCTGTTACCTGAAGGTGCGTGTCAGCGACCCGCCGGACAAGGGCAAAGCCAACAAGGCACTGCTTGCCCTGATCGCCAAGGCGGCCGGCGTGCCGAAATCGGCAGTCAGCCTCCTGAGCGGCGATACCCAGAGAAAGAAAATCCTCCGGATCGAGGGCGACCCGGAGGACATCATGTTCAAGCTCGAGAGCGCGGCAGCGCAGTAAGATCGCTTACTTCTGCGCGTTGTAGCGATCGACCGCTTCGAGGATCATCTTCTTGGCGACCTTGACGTCTTCCCAGCCTGCGATCTTCACCCACTTGCCGGGTTCCAGATCCTTGTAGTGCGAGAAGAAGTGCTCGATCTGCTTCAGGGTGATTTCCGGCAGGTCGGTGTAGTTTTCGACCTTGTCGTAGCGGCGCGTCAGCTTCGGCACCGGCACGGCGATGATCTTCTCGTCCTTGCCGCCATCGTCTTCCATGACCAATACGCCGATCGGGCGCACGTTGATCACGCAGCCCGGAACGAGCGGGCGGGTGTTGGCGATCAGGACGTCGATCGGGTCGCCGTCTTCCGAAAGCGTATGCGGCACGAAGCCGTAATTGCCCGGATAGGTCATCGGCGTGTAGAGGAAACGGTCGACGACGAGCGCGCCGGCTTCCTTGTCCATCTCGTACTTGATCGGATGGCCGCCGACCGGCACCTCGACAATGACGTTCACGTCATCCGGCGGGTTCTTGCCAACGGAAATCGCATCGATACGCATGGGGGGCTCCCTCAGGTGGAATGGTTCTGTTCGCGGGCTTCCTAATGCGAATCCCATTGCAGCGCAACATGACTTTCGCCGCAGGCGAATAGACGGCGCGCCTTCTCCGTCTCCTTGAAGACCGGAGGATGATGATCCATGCGCCTGATATCCCTTCTCTTTGTGGCTACCCTCGCCGCTTCGGCCGCCAAGGCCAACGAAAGCGCCTATTCCGACCGCAACCTCGATGCCTGCAAGACGCTTTCGCAGGAGGATGAAGGCCCGAGCATCACCCTCGAATGCGCCGGCTACAAGGGTTTTCCCGTCTACTTCAAGGAAGGCGACCTGCGCCAGAGCCAGACCTATGGCCCGATCAGCAAGGCCTATCTCGATGAGGCCTTCGAGAGCTTCGGCCCGTTCAACCACACCAATGCCAAGATCGAATGGCGGATTGCGGCAGGTAAGCCCGTGGCGACCATCGTACGCTGGTTCGTCTCCGACCCGGAAACGACCAGCGATACGGACACGCGCTACGGCCAGGTCCTCGTCGTCTCGACAATCGCAACGGCGGAAAACCCGGAAAGCTGCGTCGTCGGCTATATCGACGCACTGGAGAACAAGGACGCCAACGCGCTCGCCCGCACGGTGGCAGACGAGGAAGCACATGATTTCGCCTGCGGCGTAAGCGAGCCGCAATGGTATGGATCAAGAGGGAAACTGGCCGGCGAGCCGATGCGCCACCTGCCCGGCACCGCAGAATAGGGGCCCTGAATCCGTCAGGGCCAGATGAAGCCGAGCTTCTTCAATTCCTTGTCGCCGAAATTCTCCATGCCCTCGGCGATATCGCGCCCACCGGCGGAACGGAAGAAGCGCTCTGCATGCTCGCTGTCTTCCAGGCACCAGACGATCATGCCCTGGCAGCCGAGCGACTTCAGAAGCCGCCGCGCCTCACCGAAGAGGAGGCGGCCGAGGCCGATACCCTGATATTCCGGCCGCAGGTAGAGTTCGTAGACCTCGCCTTCCTGCGGCAGCGCGCGGGCACGGTTGAGGCCCAGCGTAGCGTAGCCCGCCACCGTACCGGCAACGTCGAGCACCAACAAGGTCGCAGGACCGCGTGTCGCCTTGCGCCACCAGGTCTCACCCCGGCGATCAACCATCTGGATAAGCGGCTTGTGCGGAATGAGGCCGCCATAGGCCTGCAGCCACGATACCCGATGCGTCTCGGATATCGCGCGCGCGTCCTGCGGCTCGGCGCGCCGCACATCGATCGACAGTGTCTTCATAACACGACTCATATTCCGGCACCGATTCCACCGGAATCCCGCAGGGCGCGGAGGCTTCCATTGCCCACAGGCGAGTTCCGGGCGGCACATAGAAAAGTTAACGCTTTTTTAACAGGCGTCACAAGTCGTAAAACGATGACACACACATGAAAAACCCCGGCGCCCATCTGTCATGGGCGCCGGGGTTCAAAACTGTGCCGTTTCGGAAAAAGCCGGTCAGGCCGCGCCGGCCGAACGCTGCTTTTCGAATCGCTTGCGGTCGTTCGCGTCGAGGTGGAGCTTGCGCAGGCGGATCGACTTCGGCGTCACTTCCACGAGTTCGTCGTCCTGGATCCAGGAAAGCGCGCGCTCCAGCGTCATCTTGATCGGCGGCGTCAGGCGCACGGCCTCATCCTTGCCGGCGGCGCGGATGTTGGTGAGCTTCTTGCCCTTCAGCACGTTCACTTCGAGATCGTTGTCACGCGTGTGGATGCCGACGATCATGCCCATATAGACCTTCTCGCCCGCGTCGATGACCATCGGGCCGCGGTCTTCCAGGTTGAACAGCGCGTAGGCGACGGCTTCACCGGCTTCGTTGGAGAGCAGCACGCCGTTGACGCGGCCACCGATCTCGCCCTTGTAAGGCTGGTAGTCATGGAACAGGCGGTTCATGATCGCCGTGCCGCGCGTGTCCGTCAGAAGCTCCGACTGGTAGCCGATGAGACCGCGGGTCGGGGCGAAGAACACGAGACGCACGCGGTTGCCGCCGGAGGGGCGCAGCTCGACCATCTCGGCCTTGCGCTCCGACATCTTCTGCACGACGACGCCGGAATGCTCTTCATCGACGTCGATGACGACTTCCTCGATCGGCTCCAGCATCTGGCCGGTCGTCTCGTCCTTGTGCATGACGACGCGCGGACGCGAGACGGCAAGCTCGAACCCTTCGCGGCGCATGGTTTCGATGAGAACGGCAAGCTGCAATTCGCCGCGGCCGGAAACGAAGAACGAATCCTTGTCGCCCGACTCTTCGATCTTCAGTGCGACGTTGCCTTCGGCTTCCTTGAAGAGGCGGTCACGGATGACGCGGCTCGTTACCTTGTCGCCTTCGGTGCCGGCGAGCGGCGAATCGTTGACGATGAAGGACATGGTGACGGTCGGCGGGTCGATCGGCTGGGCCTTCATCGCCTCGGAAACCGAGGGGTCGCAGAACGTGTCGGCGACCGTGCCCTTGGTGAGGCCGGCAATGGCGACGATGTCACCCGCATGGGCTTCGTCGATAGCCGTGCGCTCGATGCCGCGGAAGGCGAGGATCTTCGAGATACGGCCGTTTTCGATGAGCTTGCCGTCCTGGCCCAGAACCTTGACGGCCTGGTTCGGCTTGATCGAGCCGGAATGGATGCGGCCGGTGATGATACGGCCGAGGAAGGGATTGGCTTCGAGGATCGTGCCGATCATGCGGAACGGGCCTTCGGCAACGGTGGGCTCGGGAACGTGCTTGAGCACTAGGTCGAGCAGCGGCGCCATGCCTTCGTCCTGCGGGCCTTCCGGATTGACGTTCATCCAGCCGTTGCGGCCCGAACCGTAGAGGATCGGGAAGTCGAGCTGCTCGTCGGTGGCGTCGAGGTTGGCGAACAGGTCGAACACCTCGTTCAGCACTTCCTCGTGGCGGCCGTCCGGACGGTCGATCTTGTTGATCGCGACGATCGGCTTCAGACCGACCTTCAGCGCCTTGCCGACCACGAACTTGGTCTGCGGCATCGGGCCTTCCGACGAATCGACGAGAACGATCGCGCCATCCACCATCGAGAGGATGCGCTCCACTTCGCCGCCGAAATCGGCGTGGCCGGGCGTGTCGACGATGTTGATACGCGTTCCCTTCCATTCCACCGAAGTTGCCTTGGCGAGGATGGTGATGCCGCGTTCTTTTTCGATGTCGTTGGAGTCCATCACGCGCTCGGCGACGCGCTGGTTTTCACGGAACGAACCGGACTGTTTCAGGAGCTCGTCGACGAGTGTGGTCTTGCCATGGTCGACGTGCGCGATGATCGCGATATTGCGGATGGACATGGTTTAATCTCTGAGGTTCGGGGCGCGCGGTATGGGGGGCGCCGTCTTCAATGGCCGGGCTCTTACATGTTTTTCCGCAAATGCGAAAGGGGCGGGCTGCAACTCTGTTGCCCGCGCCGCGCGGAGCTCGGCCTCACGACGGGCGCACCGGCGGCAGGGTAATGTTCCAAAGCTCGCGATCTTCCCGGTCCATCAGGCGCACCGTCATCTCCTCGCTCGCCCCGTTTATGTCAACCAGGCCGAAGAACTGCAGGCCGGCCGAGGGCGGCAGGTTGCTGTCGATACCGCCCTTGGAAGACTTGATGAACCGCACCTCCGGTCCGAAGGTCATGTCGAGCGGTTTCGGTCCGTAGGTGCCGGAATGCAGCGGCCCGGAAACGAATTCCCAGAACGGATTGAATTCTTGAAACTTTGCCCGCGACGGATCGTAGTGGTGTGCAGCCGTGTAATGCACGTCCGCGGTCAGCCAGACAACGTTGTGGATGGCGTTGTCGCGCATGAAGGAGAGCAGATCCGCGATCTCCCGTTCGCGCGCCGCAGGCGGGCCGTTGAGCCCGTCCGCCACACCTTCATAGCCGAGACTGTTCGAAAAATCGTCCCAGATGACGAGGCCAAGCGGCATATCGCAGGCGATCACCTTCCAGACGGCCTCAGAGGCCGCGAGCTCCCGCCGCAGCCAATCCGCCTGCCGCCAGCCGAAAAGGCCGTTCTCGGTGCCGCCCCGGTTCGGGCTGCGATAGGACCGGAGATCGACGAAGAACACGTCGAGCAGCGGCCCGTAGGCGACTTTGCGGAAGATGCGGCCGGGCTCGGTCGGGAAATACCGGATCGGCGTCATCTCGTGGAAGGCGCGCCGGGCGCGCTGTTCGTAGACGCCGATCTCCTTTTCCGGATAGCGCCGGTCACCCGTGAGGTCGCTCGATTCCGACCAGTTGTTCAAGACCTCGTGGTCGTCCCACTGGAAGAAGGTCGGGCATTGCGTGTTGAAGGACAGGAGGTGCTCGTCGAGCAGATTGTATTTCCACTGCCCACGAAACTCTTCCAGCGTGCGCGCCACGTTGCGCTTCTCGTCCGTGACGATGCGGTTCTTCCAGACGCCGCCATCCCGCAGCGGGATTTCATCCGGGATCGGACCATCCGCATAAACGGTGTCACCGGAATGGATGAAAAAGTCCGGCTCGTGGCGCAGCATGGTCGAATAGGTCTTCATGCCGACATCGTCGATGCCCCAGCCCTGCCCGGCGGTGTCGCCCGACCAGACGAAGCGCACCGAGCGCTTGCGCATCGGCGCCGTGCGGAAGCGGCCGACGATCGGCTCTGAGACAAGGTGGCTGGAATAGGGATCGCTGGCGGTGAAGCGATAGAAAATATCCTGGTCCGGCAGGAGGCCCTGCAGCATCGCCTTGACCGTATGATCCGAAGCGCCGAGTGCCTTCTGGACCGGCAGGCGCGTTGCATCGAGAAAGCTTTCGGTCGTCGAATATTCCAGCGTCAGTTCCGCAGGACGATCGACCCGCGCCCAGACCATGCCGGAGGAACAATCGACATCACCCGACTGCACGCCATGGGAAAAGACCGGACTGCCGTGTCGTCGTTTGTAATAGGGAACGGCGAGCGCCGAGGAGGTTGCAAGCGCCCCGGCCCCTGCGGTGAGAAGAAACGAGCGCCGCGTCAGCGTCTCGGGAACAATCGCCATGCCACCTCCGGCCAAGCCCGCGAATCGACGGGCAGACCATGAGTCCTGAGCGTGTCAGTCCAGTAACGGGACGATGACGTTTCACCAAAGTTTCGGTGACGGGACAATGACGCTTTTTACGGCGCCTTGCCTTCTTCCGGCTGTTCGATCGAGTGGCGCATGATCAGCGGCATCTGCGAGAGCGTGAAGAGAATGGTGATGGGCATGGTACCCCAGACCTTGAAGGCGACCCAGAAATCCGTCGAGAAGGAGCGCCAGACCACTTCATTGAGCACCGCGAGAAAGACGAAGAACAGGCCCCAGCGCAACGTCAGCTTGCGCCAGCCCTCGTCGGTGAGCTTGAAGGCGGCGTGGAAGACGTAGCCGAGCAGCGACTTGCCGAAGAGAAGGCCGCCGAGCAGGATCGCACCGAACAGCGAATTGACGATCGTGGGCTTCATCTTGATGAAGGTGTCGTTCTGCAGCCACAGCGTCAACGCGCCGAAAACGAAGACGACGACGCCCGAGATCAGCGGCATCATCGGCAGGGTGCGCGTCAGGATCCAGGAGACGACGAGGGCGATCGCCGTCGCGGCCATGAAGAGGCCCGTAGCGATGAAGATCGGCCCGCCCATTTCGGCCAGCACCGGGAATTTTTCCGCAAGCCATTCGCCGCGCGAATTGGCGAAGAAGAACACGGCAAGTGGCCCAAGCTCCAGCACCATCTTGAGAAGCGGGCTGATCTTCTCCTCCGCCTTGGCGGGGGCGTCCAGCGTTGCCTTGCTCATGCCTCAACTCCTGCGATCGCTTCCGCGAAATCCTTGGCCTCGAAGGGTTCGAGATCGTCGATCCCCTCCCCGACGCCGATGAAATAGACCGGCAGCTTGTGCTTGGCGGCAATGGCCACAAGAATGCCGCCGCGGGCCGTACCGTCCAATTTTGTCATGATCAGGCCCGTGACGCCCGCAACGTTGCGGAAAATCTCCACCTGGTTCATGGCGTTCTGCCCGGTGGTTGCGTCGAGCGTCTGGAGAACGGTGTGTGGCGCGTCCGGATCGAGCTTGCCGAGCACGCGCACGATCTTTTCCAGCTCCGCCATCAGTTCCGTCTTGTTCTGCAAGCGACCGGCCGTGTCGATGATCAGGACGTCGCTCTTCTTCAGCTTTGCCTGCTCATAGGCTTCATAGGCGAGCCCCGCGGCATCCGCACCGAGTTTCGAGGAGACGATGTCGGACCCGGTGCGCTCCGCCCAGATCTTCAACTGCTCGATGGCCGCCGCGCGGAACGTGTCGCCCGCCGCCATCATCACCTTCAGGCCTGCGCCCGAGAGCTTGGCCGCCAGCTTGCCGATCGTCGTCGTCTTGCCGGTGCCGTTGACGCCGACGACGAGGATGACATGCGGCTTGTGGTTGAGATCGAGCGCCAACGGTTTTGCGACGGGGCCCAGAACCTTGGTGATCTCACTCGCCATGATGCGCGAAACATCCGAACCGGTGACATCCTTGCCATAGCGTTCGGAGGCGAGCGTATCGGTGATGCGCAGCGCGGTCTCCACGCCGAGATCGGCCTGGATCAGCAGGTCTTCGAGATCCTGCAGCGTGTCGTCGTCGAGCTTGCGCTTCGTGAAGAGGCTGGTGATCTGCCCGGTGAGCTGCGAGGAGGTGCGAGCAAGCCCGTCGCGCAGGCGCTGGAACCAGGTGCGCTTGACTTGCGGCACCGGAACCTCCACCGCCAGCTCGCGCGCCGCCGTCGCAAAACCCTTCGGCAGGACGAGCGCCTCGGCTCTCGGCTCGCTGCGCATCGCCTCCTCAAGGACCGGATCCTCCACCTCTGCGGGTATGGTCTCCTCCACCGGTACGATCTCGTTTTCCGGCTCGGCCACCTCTTCCGTCGCTAGAGGCTCGGCCTCGACAATCTCCGCGGCAGGAGCAACAGGCTCTTCCTCGGCGACCTCCTCCACTATCTCGGCAGCAGGCACGTCATCCGCCGGGCCACCGGCAGTCTCGATTTCGGCCGGCGCGACCGGATCCTCCGCAATGGGCAATTCCGGGGCGTGCGGCAGCGGATAGATGTCGGGTTCGGTTTCGTCGGGCACATGGTGCGCCGCTTCAGGATTGGCTGCCTCCGCCTCATCGAGCAGCGCATCCCGTTCTTCAACCGCCACAGGTTCCAGGATTTCTGCAACCGGCTCCGGCGCGGCGTCCTCGACCTTGGCGACAGCAGGCGCCTCCACCTCCGGCTTCTGCTCAGGGGCGGTGTCTTTTCCGAACGTAAATATCTTCTTGATGAAGCCGAGGGCCATGAAGGATGTCCGCTAGTTATGCGAGAGGGCGGTTTCGGGCCGCATCGTCAGGTGTTTTCCATTGTGGCCGGTGATCGTGACCGGCACAAGATCGCGGGCCTCAAGGCCTGCAGCATCGACGAGCGTGAAGTTTTCCGTATGGGCAAGGCCGTTGTTCTCGACAAGGATCATTTCCCGCTTCCCGATCATGGACGCGAGATGGGCCTCGTGAAGCCGTTTTCCAGTCTCACGCAGGCGGCTGGCACGCTCTTTGACGAGCGCACGGTCAAGCTGCGGCATGCGCGCGGCCGGCGTGCCGGGGCGCGGGCTGTAGGGAAAGACATGCAGATGCGCGATGCCGCAATCTTCCGCAAGCCGCGCCGCATTGGCGAACATGTCCTCGGTTTCGGTCGGAAAGCCGGCGATCATGTCAGCGCCGAAGCTGGCCTCCGGGCGAAGCGCGCGCACGCGCCCGCAGAAGGCGCGCGCATCGGCGCTGGAATGGCGGCGCTTCATGCGTTTCAGGATCAGGTCGTCGCCATGCTGGAGCGACAGATGCAGGTGCGGCATGAAGCGCGGCTCGCCCGCGATCAGGTCCCAGAGATGATCATCCGCCTCGATGCTGTCTATGGAGGAAAGGCGCAGACGCCGGATATCCGGCACCTGCTTCAAGAGCGTTTTCGCAAGGTAGCCGAGGCTCGGCCCGCCCGGCAGGTCCGCACCGTAGCTGGTGGCGTCGACGCCCGTCAGCACGATCTCGCAATAACCGCTCTCGGTGAGTTTTCGCGCCTGATCGACGACGGCGCCCATCGGCACCGAGCGGGAATTGCCGCGGCCATAGGGGATGATGCAGAAGGTGCAGCGATGGTCGCAGCCGTTCTGCACCTGCACGAAGGCGCGCACATGGCCGTCGATCAGCTTCACCATCTGCGGCGCGGTCTCGCGCACGCTCATGATGTCGTTGACGCGCAGCTTCTCTTCCGCCGAGACGCCGAAATCCGGAAGCGCGCGATAGGCAGCGCTTTTCAGCTTCTCCTCGTTGCCAAGCACGGCATCGACTTCCGGCATCTCCGCGAATGTCGCACTTTCCGTCTGCGCGGCGCAGCCGGTGACGATGATGCGGGCATGCGGATTGTCGCGCCGCGCGCGGCGGATCGCCTGGCGGGCCTGGCGCACGGCCTCGCCCGTCACGGCGCAGGTATTCACCAGCACGGCGTTGTTCAGCCCCGCCTTCTCGGCCTCGGCACGCATCACTTCCGATTCGTAGGTGTTGAGCCGACAGCCGAAGGTTATGACCGTAACGCCGCTCAAAGGGCGGCCACCTCGGCATCATCCCGGCGGAAGGCGCCGGTCGAGGGATCAAGCGTGCCCGACCATTCCCATTCAGCCGGCCCGGTCATGAGGACGTGATCGTCGTCGCGCCATTCGATGGTCAGCACGCCGCGGTTCGGGCTGCTCGCGACGGTGATTGCCACTTTGCGGCCCGTTCGGCCCGTGCGTGCGCCGGAAACGCCGGCCGCACAGGCGGCCGAGCCGCAGGCGAGCGTCAGCCCCGCGCCGCGCTCCCATGTGCGCGTCGTCATTGCCTCGGGCGATGTGATCTGCGCCAGCGTGATATTCGCCTTTTCGGGGAACATAGGGTGGTTTTCGAGCAGAGGGCCGAAACGATCGAGATCGAAACTCATCGGATCGCGATCGACCCAGAAGACGGCATGGGGATTGCCCATCGACATCGCCGCGGGCGAGTGCAGCACCGGCGCGTCGATCGGCCCGATCTGCAATTCGATGCGGCTCGTATCGAAGAATTCTTCGGCAAGCGGGATGCGGTCCCATTCGAAGACCGGCTTGCCCATGTCGACCGAGATCGTGCCGTCTTCATGTTCGACAGCGTTGAGAATGCCGGCGACGGTCTGGAAGGTGAAAACCTTCTTGCCCATCTCGGCGGCCAGTGCCTGCACGACGCAGCGCGTGCCGTTGCCACAGGCCTGCGCCTTGGAGCCATCGCAATTGATGATGTCGATGAAGGCATCGGTGCCGTCGACCTTCGGGTCGTGGATCGCCATGATCTGGTCGAAGCGGGTGGCGGGATCAGCATTGAGGGCAATCGCCGCCTGCGGCGTCACGACATCGCCGCGGCCGCGCATGTCCACGACCAGGATCAGGTTTCCCAGCCCGTTCATCTTCGCGAAATCGACCGTCTTTGTCATCACACTCTGCCCGTTTGGGCCGAACACGCCCATTGCGCGCGTATATGGCCGAAAAGCCCGCGGATTTCCAGTGCCTCGCTCAGACCGCGGCCGCGGGAACCTCGAACACCTCACCCGGCCGGAGCGCACGAAACCGTTCGCGGGCAATGCCGGCCGCATCGAGTGCCGCCGCCAGCGCGGCAAGCGGCTCGTCGATCGCCTCGTTCGTCAGCCGGAAGGTACCCCAATGATGGCCCGCAACATAGGCCGCACCGGAGGCGGCCATGCCCTGAACCGCCTCGTCCGGGTTCTGATGCTGCGGACGCATGAACCAGCGCGGCTCATAAGCGCCGAACGGCAGGTTGGCGAGCCGGATCGCACCGTGTTTCTCGCGGATCTCCCGATAGTTGATGCCCCGGTGAAAGCCCGTATCGCCGATGTGATAGATTTTGCCGCCCGGCGTCTCCACGAGGAAGGCGGACCAGAGCGCCATACGCCGGTCGCCGAGCCCGCGCGCCGACCAGTGGTGGCAGGGCTCGCAGTGAAGCGTCACGCCCTCGGCCACTGCCAACACGCCACCCCAATCCATCGTCGTGATCAGCGCCTTGTCGACCGTTGGCGCGATGATCCGGTCATTGCCGAGCGGCGTGACGATACGGCACTGGTCCCGCTCCGCGAGCACTTTCAATGTCGCAAGGTCGAGATGGTCGTAGTGATTGTGCGTGACAAGCACGAGGTCGATCTTCGGCAGATCGGCAAGGCGGATACCTGGCGGATTGACTCGTTTGGGACCGGCGAAGGTGAAGGGGCTGGCGCGGTCGCTCCAGACGGGATCGGTGAGGATGTTGAGGCCCGCCGTCTGGATGAGCACCGCCGCATGGCCAACCAGCGTCACGACGAGGCGATCACCGGCAACGCGCGCCTCCGGCACGGCGGCTGGAAAGGGGCTCGGCCAATTGGCCGGCCAGGCCGCTCGCCCGCCCCCGAACTGCCAGCGCATCAGCTCGAAGAAGTTGTTCGGCTCCTCGCCATCCGGATTGAAGAAATGCGCACCGTTGAAATGATCGCTGGCCGGCCCCTCGTAATAACGATTGGCCGCAAAGGTGCGGCTCGCAAAGGCACCGCCCGCCAGCGTCGCCAGCGCGCCAAGGCTCGACCATTTGAGAAACGTACGACGGTTCATTGACGAAAGATAAGGTGCGCCAGGCCATGCTGCAATGCGACGGCATGGCTTCGCAAAAATGTTACGAACCGCCGGATTTACCCGCCGTCCTTGACTTTCCAGCCTCTTTGCTGTTTAAGCCGCGCCATCAGCGACAAGTGACGATGCTTGAAGCCGCCGACCGGGACCCATTGCGGTATAAACAGATCCCGGAGGTCAACACCCGACAGCGCGATGCGCCCTCGGGTGCTTTTTGGCTTTGCGTCTTGTTTTTGTCGCCGATTGCACCGACGTTTCCGCCTGACGCGGAAACAACAAGGAAGACGTGATGTTTGAAACACTCCAGGACCGCCTTGGCTCCATTCTGAATGGGTTGACAGGCCGTGGCGCGCTTTCCGAGGCGGATGTCTCGGCGGCGCTGCGCGAGGTCCGCCGTGCGCTTCTCGAAGCGGACGTGGCGCTGGAAGTGGTGCGTTCCTTCACCGATGCGGTGCGCGAAAAGGCCGTCGGCGCGGAAATCCTGAAGTCGATCAAGCCCGGCCAGATGGTCGTCAAGCTCGTGCATGACGAGCTGATCTCGATGCTCGGCTCCGAGGGCGTGTCGATCGACCTCAATGCCGCCGCTCCGGTGGTCATCATGATGGTCGGCCTGCAGGGCTCCGGTAAAACGACCACCTCTGGCAAGATCGCCAACCGACTGAAGACGCGCGACAAGAAGAAGGTCCTGATGGCCTCGCTCGACACGCGCCGTCCGGCCGCGCAGGAGCAGCTTCGCCAGCTCGGCGTCCAGACCGGCATCGATACGCTGCCGATCATTCAAGGCCAGTCGCCGACCGATATCGCCGCGCGCGCCGTGCAGGCCGCAAAGCTCGGCGGCCATGACGTCGTCATCCTCGACACCGCCGGCCGTACCCACATCGACGAGCCGCTGATGATCGAGATGGCGGAGATCAAGCGGAAGTCCAATCCGCACGAGATCCTGCTCGTCGCCGACGCGCTGACCGGTCAGGATGCCGTCAACCTCGCCCGCAACTTCGACGACCGCGTCGGCATCACCGGCCTCGTGCTCACCCGCATGGACGGCGACGGCCGCGGCGGTGCGGCGCTTTCGATGCGCGCCGTCACCGGCAAGCCGATCAAGCTGATCGGCGTCGGCGAAAAGATGGGCGAGCTGGAAGAATTCCATCCCCGCCGCGTTGCCGACCGCATCCTCGGCATGGGTGACATCGTCTCGCTCGTCGAGAAGGCCGCTGAAAACATCGACGCCGAGAAGGCGGCCGCCATGGCCGCCAAGATGGCCAAGGGCAAGTTCGACCTGAACGACCTCGCCGACCAGCTGCGCCAGATGCAGAAGATGGGCGGCATGGGCGGCATCATGGGGCTGATGCCCGGCATGGCCGGCATGAAGGACAAGATGTCCGCCGCCGGCCTCGACGACAAGCTGTTCGGCCGCCAGATCGCCATCATCAATTCGATGACCAAGGCCGAGCGCGCCAACCCCGACATGCTCAAGCATTCCCGCAAGAAACGCATCGCCGCCGGCTCCGGCACGGATGCGGCCGACATCAACAAGCTTCTGAAGATGCACCGCCAGATGGCGGACATGATGAAGATGATGGGCGGCAAGAAGGGCGGCATGATGAAGCAGATGATGGGCGGTCTTGCCAGCAAGATGGGCCTTGGCGGCATGGGCGGCATGCCCGATCTCTCCAGCATGGACCCGAAGCAGCTCGAAGCGCTCGCCAAGCAGGCGGAAGCCGCCGGCATCAAGCCGGGCGGCATGCCGGGCCTTGGCGGCGGCGGTGGCCTTCCGGGCCTCGGTGGCGGGCGCTTGCCCGGTCTCGGCGGCCTGCCGGGTCTTCCCGGCCTGCCCAAGAAGAAGTGAGGGAATTGCCGATGACGATCGACCAAGAGGTCAAGAAGCAATTGGGGGAATACCGGCAGTCGATCGACAATATCGACGCGGCCCTTGTGCATATGCTCGCCGAACGCTTCCGCTGCACCCAGGCGGTGGGCGTCCTGAAGGCGACGCATGAACTGCCGCCGGCCGATCCGGCGCGCGAGGAATACCAGATCGAACGCCTCCGCCGTCTGGCGAAGGATGCAAATCTGGATCCGGATTTCGCGGAGAAGTTCCTGAACTTCATCATCCGCGAGGTGATCCGGCACCATGAAGCCATTGCCGCTGAACACAGCGGCGTCAACCAGAACACCGCTTGAAAAAAGCGGCCACGTCACATCCAAGGAGTAATGACATGTCCCTGAAAATCCGTCTCGCCCGCGGTGGCTCCAAGAAGCGCCCGTACTACCAGATCGTCGTTGCCGACGCCCGCTCGCCGCGCGACGGCCGCTTCCTGGAAAAGCTCGGTTCCTGGAACCCGATGCTCGGCAAGGACGACGCCAACCGCGTCCAGATCGATGCCGACCGCGCCAAGGAATGGCTTGCCAAGGGCGCCCAGCCGACCGACCGCGTTGCCCGCTTCCTCGATGAAGCCGGCGTCGTGAAGCGCGACACCCGCAGCAACCCTGAAAAGGCAAAGCCGGGCAAGAAGGCGCTCGAGCGCGCTGCCGAAAAGAAGCAGAAGGAAGAAGACGCCGCTGCTGCCGCCGCTGGCGAATAATCTTTCGCGACGAGCCTCCCCTCCGTCATGCTCGGGCTTGACCCGGGCATCCACCCGCCGCACATGAGGCCTGGATGACGTCAGCGGATGGGCGAGGTTCTTTACCAAGCTGACGGGCGGCGCTTCACGCCGCCCGTTTTCATTTGGAGCCTTGCCACGAACATCGTAAGAGGCTCCACAAACCACACGGAACCAAACCATGGCGAAATTGGAAAATCCCGTCCTCATGGGCACCGTCGGCGCGGCGCAGGGCCTGCGTGGCGAAGTCCGTGTGAAATCCTACACGATCGACCCGACGGCGATCGGCGACTACGGCCATCTGCATACCGAGGACGGCCGGTCTTTCGAGGTGCTTGAAGTGCGCGAGGCGAAGAACGTCGTCGTGGTGCGTTTTCGCGGCATCAACGACCGCAACGCCGCCGAGGCACTGAACGGTACCGACCTCTACATCGAGCGCGACAACCTGCCGGACGAGGAGCTGGACGAGGACGAGTTCTTCTACGCCGACCTTGAAGGGCTGGAAGCCGTCGATACCGCCGGCCGCAGCCACGGCAAGGTGACCGGCATCTTCGATTTCGGCGCCGGCGATCTTCTCGAGCTCAAGGGGCCGGGCAAACGGCCCGTGCTCATTCCCTTCTCCGAAGCGGCCGTGCTGGAGATCGACGTCGAAGGCGGGCGCCTTCTGATCGATGCCGTCGCCGCAGGCCTGGAAGAGGAAGAGAGCGAAGGTCCAGGCAGCAGGCGCCGCCGTCCGCCGCAAGAAGACGGCGGGGAATGACGTGGCTTTCCGCGCCACCATCCTGACGCTCTATCCGGAGATGTTCCCGGGTTTTCTCGGCCAATCGCTTTCCGGCAAGGCGCTCTTCCGCGGCGACTGGGCGCTCGACTGCGTGCAGATCCGCGATTTCACCACCGACCGCCACCGCACCGTCGACGACACACCGGCCGGCGGCGGCGCGGGCATGGTGCTGAAGCCCGACGTTCTCGCCCGTGCTATCGACCATGCCTCCGACGGAGACAGCCGGCCGCGCCTCTTGATGAGTCCTCGCGGCCGTCCCCTGACGCAGGCGCGCGTGCGGGAACTGGCGGCGGGCGACGGCGCAATCATCGTCTGCGGTCGCTTCGAGGGGGTCGACCAGCGCGTCATCGATGGCCGCCAGCTCGAAGAGGTCTCGATCGGTGACTACATCCTCTCCGGCGGCGAGCCGGCGGCGATGATCCTGCTCGACGCCATCGTCCGCATCCTGCCGGGCGTCATGGGCAATGCGCTCTCGGGCGAGCATGAGAGCTTCGAAGGCGGGTTGCTGGAGCACCCGCACTATACCCGCCCGCAGGTCTGGGAAGGCATGGAGATTCCCGGTGTCCTCACCTCCGGTCACCATGCGGCGATCGAAAAGTGGCGACGCAATGAGGCAGAGACGCTGACGCGCGAGCGGCGGCCGGATCTTCTCGCCACTCAGCCCGTCACGAAATAATAGATCGTCAACGCGATACCGACCGCGACGACCAGGCCGCGGATGACCGGCTGCGGCACGCGCCGTGCCGCCCAGACTCCGGACCAGCCGCCGAGCGCCGCCGCCGGCACCATGACCGCCGCTTGCGGCCAGCCGACCACATTGCCGCTGGCAAAAACGACGATCGCCATGCCGGCAATCACCACGGCAAGGAAGTTCTTCAGCGCATTCAGGCGATGGTAGTCACCGCCCTTGGTGAGACCGAGAACGGCGAGCGTCATGATGCCCATGCCGGCCCCGAAGAAGCCGCCATAGATAGAGGTGACGAACTGGCCGACAAGGCCGAACGGCGTGATCGGCTTTTCCGGGCTCAGCGTCTTGGGCTTCAGATAGGGTCCGGCGGCGAAGATGGCGGTCGCCGCCAACAACAGCCATGGCACCAGCGCCCGGAAGGACGGGTTGGAGAGCGACAACAGCAGCAGCGCCCCGGCAAGCCCGCCGACAAGCGAGAGCGCCCCGAGCAGCGCAGCCTCGCGCCAGTCGGCCCTGATCTCCTTGGCATAGGCAAGCGAGGAGGTGACGTAGCCGGGGAACTGGGTGATCGAGGACGTGGCATTGGCAACGATCGGTGGCAGGCCGGCCAGTGTCATCGCACCAAAGGTGAGGAAGGTGCCGCCACCGGCAATCGCATTGACCACGCCGGACAGGAATCCGGCAACGAACAGCAAAACGGCATCGGCAAGCGTCATGATCTTTCCACCCGCAGCCGCAAAGAAGCGCGGCCTCCTCCGCAAAGCGTGATAACGTGGTGCCGCTGGCCCGGCAAGGCCCGAAAAACCGCCTCTCCCGTGCGGATTCTTTCGCATCGGGGATGACAAGCCGGTTCGATTGGTGTATTGGCCCGCACGGATTTGGGATTACCTCCCGCCGACCTGCAATCAAAGAATGGCGAATCCGCTCCGTCCGGCAACGGACTAACCGAACGAGGCATGACCTCTCAAGGTGACCGTCGAGCGCTCTGGCTGTTTCAGAAGAACCACGAAGGTTAGACCGATGAACATCATCCAGCAGCTCGAAGCCGAACAGGCCGCGAAGATCGAAGCCAAGCGCACCCTCCCGGAATTCTCCCCGGGCGACACCGTGCGCGTCAACGTCCGCGTCACGGAAGGCACGCGTACCCGCGTACAGGCCTATGAAGGTGTCTGCATCGCCCGTTCCGGCGGCGGCATCAACGAGAGCTTCACCGTCCGCAAGATTTCCTACGGCGAAGGCGTCGAGCGCGTATTCCCGGTTTACTCGCCGCTCGTCGAAAGCGTCGAAATCGTCCGCCGCGGTAAGGTCCGCCGCGCCAAGCTCTACTACCTGCGCGATCGTCGCGGCAAGTCGGCTCGTATCGTCGAGAACACCGGTACGCGCGCCCGCAAGCTGAACGACGCCGAGCGCCAGGCTGTTGCCGAGGAAAAGGCCCGTCTCGAAGCCGAGAAGGTAGCAGCCGCCCAGGCGCTCGCCGCTGAAAAGGCCGCAGCAGAAGCTGCCGAAGCCGCAAAGGCTGCGGAAGCCGCCGCCGAATAATCCGGCAGCGCGTCCATTCGAAAGAGCCGTCGGCCTGGCCGGCGGCTTTTTTGTTTCAAGGAAAAGCCTTTGCACGCAAGCGCCGTGCTTGCCTCCCAGCCTGAACCTGTGAGAGTGTTCCGCCGCCGCAATTTCAGGAGCATGTTTTGATGTTTTCCCGCCGCGCCGTTCTCGCAGGCCTTGCCGCCGCCGCCCTCATGCCCGCCGTCACCTTCGCCGCGGACCTGCCCGACCTCGCCGGCAAGACCGTCGTCGTCGTCACGGAAAACGCCTATCCGCCGATACAGTTCATCGATCCCAAGACCGGAAAGCAGATCGGCTGGGAATATGACGCGATGGACGAGATCGCAAAGCGGCTGAACTTCAAGGTCGAATACCAGAACGCCAGCTGGGACACGATGATCCAGGCGGTCTCCGACAACCAGTACAACATCGGCATGACCGGCATCACCATCAAGGAAGACCGCAAGGAGAAGGTCGATTTCTCCGACCCCTATATGCGCTCGCAGCAGTTCATGCTAGTACGTGGCGACGAAGAACGCTTCAACGATGCAAAATCCTTCGCGGCGCTGACCGACGGTCTGATCGCCGCTCAGCCCGGCACCTCGCCCTTCTACACCGCCGTCTATGAAATCCTCGACGGCAACGAGCAGAACCCGCGCATCAAGCTGTTCGAGACCTTCGGCGCAACGGTCCAGGCGCTGCAGGCCGGCGACGTCGATCTCGTGCTCACCGACAGCGTGGCTGCCAAGGGCTATGTCGATGCCTCGGGCGGCAAGCTGAAAGTGGTCGGCGGGCCGCTCGGCACCGAGGATTTCGGCTTCATCTTCCCGAAGGGATCCGACCTCGTCGCTCCGGTCAACGCGGCGATCGCGGCGCTGAAGGCGGACGGCACGCTCGACAATCTCAACAAGAAGTGGTTCCTCGACTACAAGATGGGTCAGTAGCGGGCTGCCATGGCTCCCGTTTCCTCTGACACGGCGAAGGGCGACTATCCCTGGTGGCTGGTCGCCCTCGGCGTCATCGCGCTTGCTCTTGCCGGCGTCATCATCGCAAACGATCTCTATGCGCAGGTCTTCGGTGTCGTGCTGAAAGGGCTGTGGGTGACGATCTTCGTGACCCTCGTCGCCTTCCTGCTTGCCACGATGCTCGGCCTCGGCATCGCCCTCATGGCGCTCTCCGAAAGCAAGGCGCTGCGCCAGATCGCCCGCTTCTACACGGAGGTGATCCGTGGCGTTCCGGTGCTCGTCCTGCTCTTCTACATCGCCTTTGTCGGCGCGCCGGCACTGGTGGCGGTGATCAACTTCGCGATCGGGCCGCTTATTGCCGCCGGCACCATGGAGCCGATGCAGGTGCGTGACCTTTCGCTGATGTGGCGGGCGATCATCGCGCTGATGATCGGCTATTCGGCCTTCATCGCCGAGGTTTTTCGCGCAGGCATCCAGTCGGTCGACAAGGGGCAGATCGAGGCGGCGAAGGCACTTGGCCTTTCGCGCTTCCAGCGCTTCCGGCTGGTCGTCTTCCCGCAGGCCGTGCGCGTCATCCTGCCACCGCTAGGCAATGACTTCGTGGCGATGGTGAAGGATTCGTCGCTCGTCTCCGTACTCGGCGTCGCCGACATCACCCAGATGGGCAAGGTCTACGCGTCGGGCTCCTTCCGCTTCTTCGAGACCTACTCCATCGTCGCCTATGTCTATCTTATCCTGACCATCGGCCTTTCCCTGGCCCTGAGGGCGCTGGAAAGGCGCTTGCGGCGGACCTAGAGCGCGTCAGCGGGCAAGGATGATCAGGCGGTCATTGGCACCGAACGTCACCTTGTCCGATTTCGCCGGATTGACCACGACCCCGCCCATGTTGCGCGGGTCGTGGCCGGACACACCCGCGCGGCTGTAACCGAGGGCGACTTCGCCACGGATAAGCGCAGCCAGCGTCACGGTGTAGAAATTCACCGGCCGATCGATGGCGATGTAATCGGTCACGGGGCGCATGTAGATTTCGGACCCGTCCTCGTCGAGCAGCTCATCGAAGATCTGCGCCATCAGCTCGTTCTCCGAAGCCTGCGCCAGCATGAGGCTGACCAGCTTGTTGCTGACGACGAAGTCGTCGGCGCGCGTCACGGCCGCGAGGTTGCGGTTGCGCACATCGATCATCTCGCTGACGATGCCGATATGCTGGTTGGCCGCATCGGCGATCTTGCGAAGCTGCAGCAGGGTGACGAGCGTCGTGGTATCGGCCGGTTGGGCTGCCATGTCGTCGCTATAGCCGAGCACCAGCACATGATCATAGGAGGGCACGTCGAGCGCATCGAGTGCCGCACGATTGGTCGTATCGATGACCGCGCAGCGGACCGCAAGGTTCTCCGTCAGATAGGACAGCCCCGCGACCGCGCTCTCCAGGTCCGGTGTATTGGCCGCGATCATCAGCTCGGATCCCGGCGCGACATACCGCGACAGCTCCTGCGTGATGATCGGCCCTCGCCGGTTCCAGCCGAGCAGCAGCGTGCGTTCCGAGGTGGGCTGGTGATGGACGGGCGGGCGTACGATCTCCCGGTCGACCTCGAAATCCCCGCTGCGCAGCTTGATCATCGCATCGTCCTCGGCAATGAGGATCGCCCGCTCGCCGGCGGCGATCGGGCGGCTTGTCGGCGGGTTGAGATGCACCACGCCGTCTGTGTCGCAGATGCCGATCAGCGTCGAGGTGTCGTAGGACATGACCGCATTGCCGAAGGACTTGCCGACGATCGCCGGTTGCTCGACCGCATAGATCTCAGACCCGTCGAAGTCGAGCAGTTCCGTATAGACGGCGGAAAGGCCCGCCTGCCGGCTGGAGCTGACGACGATGCGCGAGATCAGCTCGTCGGCCAGCACGAGCTGCAGTTCCGAACCGCCGACGATGCGCGCAACTTCCGCATTCTTGGCGTCGCGGATTTCCGCAGCGATCTGGTAGGGCTCCTTGCGCCGGTCCGGATCGTTGACCAGCGCCAGCACCGTCTTGATGACCTCGGAATCCGCATAATCGCTTTCCGGCGACAGCACGATGATCGAACGCGAGGCCTGCGGGTTGACGATGTTGACGTCATAGAGGTCCGTCGGATCGCCGCTGCGGCAGATGATGCGGGTGTTGCCGAGATCGGCGATCTTGTCGGCGATCTCGTCCTCCATCTCCACCTTGTCCTTGCTCGCCATGATGACGATACGCGGGTTGCGGCGGCTCTGGTTGGCAATGACAAGCTCGGAAATCACGTCGAAGATCGAGGACGACCAGTTGAAGATGATCGTGTGCTCCTTTTCGAGCACGTGCGAGCGACCCTTGCGCAACTCGTCCAGCTTCTCGTCAAGACCCGAGCTGAGAACACCGATAAGCGCGGAGAAGACGAAGATGCCGGCGACCGTGACGACGAGTGACACGCCGCGGAAGCTCCAGCCGGCATCGCCGCCCATCGTGCCGGCGTCCATGGTGCGCATCAGGGATTCCCAGGCCCCCTCGATGAAGGAGACGGGCTCACCCCCTTCCGGAGTGATTCCGGTCAAGGCGAGAAACAGGCCGGCGATGACGATGACGATCAGCGAAATGACCGCAAGCCAGCCGATAAGCGCGATCGGCCCTGCTGCCATGCTCTTGTCGAACTGGTAGCGCAGGCGATCCCGCCAGGTAATCATCTTCATCTATGTCCCCTCATGCCGGCTCTCCGCCGGGATACGTCTATCGAGTCTCAAAAATTCGTGATCGCGGCAAGAAGGGCGGCCGGAAATTTTCGGAAGAAGCGTAAATGGCCGCCGCCGCGCGTCAACTTGCCGAGCCTTCGAAAAATCGCTATATGCGGAGGTATGGAATCCAAGTTCGGATGCACGGAAAAGCATGTCGTCGTGCTGCAGGATCACAAGCGCCTGCCGGCACGCTTCTTTGCGCGTGTCTTCGGGGCGCTCATCAGCCGCCTATCCTGACCGTTTGCGGTCCAGCGAGCCGCGTGCTCGCCAACGTCCTACACCCTTCAACATGCCCAGAAACTGCCAAGACGGATGAAGAGCCATGAGCGCACCCCGTACCCTCTATGACAAGATTTTCGACGACCACATCGTCAGCCGCCAGGAAGACGGAACCTGTCTTCTCTACATCGACCGTCACCTCGTTCACGAAGTGACGTCGCCGCAGGCCTTCGAGGGCCTGCGCATGGCCGGCCGCAAGGTGCGTGCGCCGGAGAAGACGCTCGCCGTCGTCGACCACAACGTCCCCACCTCGCCGGATCGCCACCAGGGCATCAAGAACGAGGAGAGCCGCATCCAGGTCGAGGCGCTCGCCAACAATGCCGCGGAATTCGGCGTCGAATATTATTCGGAAAAGGACGTGCGCCAGGGCATCGTGCACATCGTCGGCCCCGAGCAGGGCTTTACCCTGCCGGGTATGACCATCGTCTGCGGTGACAGCCACACCTCCACGCACGGCGCTTTCGGCGCGCTGGCGCATGGTATCGGCACGTCGGAAGTCGAGCACGTGCTCGCCACGCAGACGCTGATCCAGAAGAAGGCGAAGAACATGCTGGTGCGCGTTGACGGCCAGCTGCCGCCGGGCGTCACTGCCAAGGACATCATCCTCGCCATCATCGGGGAGATCGGCACGGCCGGCGGTACCGGCCACGTCATCGAGTTTGCCGGCGAGGCGATCCGCTCGCTGTCGATGGAAGGTCGCATGACGATCTGCAACATGACGATCGAAGGCGGCGCACGCGCCGGCCTCATCGCACCGGACGAAAAGACCTTCGAATATATCAAGGGCAAGCCGCGCGCGCCGAAGGGCCATGCGCTGGACATGGCGATCGACTATTGGAAGACGCTCTACACGGAAGACGGTGCGCATTTCGACCGCGTGGTCGTGCTCGATGCCGCCAACCTGCCGCCGATCGTCTCCTGGGGTTCCTCGCCGGAAGATGTCGTCTCCATCGAGGGCGTCGTGCCGAACCCGGACGCCATCGAAGATGAAACGAAGCGCGCCTCCAAGTGGCGCGCACTCGACTATATGGGCCTGAAGCCGGATACCAAGATCACCGACATTGCCATTGACCGGGTCTTCATCGGCTCGTGCACCAATGGCCGCATCGAGGACCTGCGCGCCGTCGCCGCCGTTGTCGAAGGCAAGACGGTGGCCTCCACCGTCAACGCCATGATCGTTCCGGGCTCCGGCCTCGTGAAGGAGCAGGCGGAGGCCGAAGGCCTCGACAAGATCTTCAAGGAAGCAGGCTTCGACTGGCGCGAGCCGGGCTGCTCCATGTGCCTTGCCATGAACGACGACCGCCTGAAGCCGGGCGAGCGCTGCGCATCGACCTCGAACCGTAACTTCGAGGGCCGCCAGGGCTTCAAGGGCCGCACGCACCTCGTTTCCCCGGCCATGGCCGCTGCCGCTGCGATCGCCGGCCATTTCGTCGATATCCGCGACTGGACGTGATCCCGGCGTCATTGCCGATATGATAAAGGCCGGGAGCATGCTCCCGGCCTTTTCGTTTGAAGGAGAAATTCCCATGAAACACCTTCTCCTCCTGCGCCACGCCAAATCCGCCTGGCCGGATGGTGTCGAGGACCACGACCGCCCCCTCGCCGACCGTGGCCGCCGCGATGCCCCACGCATGGGTGCGCACATTTCTGCAGCGGGCCTCAACCCGGATTTCACGCTGGTCTCTTCCGCCCGCCGCACGCAGGAAACCTGGGCTCTCATCGCCCCTGCCCTCGCGAAGCCCTGCCCGTCCCGCACGGTGACGGCGATCTACGAAGCTGATCCTGCGGCCATCCTCAAGGCCATCCATGAAGCGCCGGCAGAAAGCAGGACGCCGCTGGTCATCGGCCACAATCCAGGTTTCGAGGATCTGGTGGCTTTGCTGGCACCTGAGGGCGAGGCGGGTGCGCTAGCCCGGCTAGGCACGAAGTATCCAACGGCAGGCCTTGCCGTGATCGCCTTCGATATCGAGGCGTGGGCGGATGCTGCGCCTGGAAAGGGAAGGCTTGACGCCTTCGTGACGCCGAAGACCTTGCCGTAAGGAAAGCTTGAAACCTGCAACATCCTCCAACGCTGGCCCACGGGGCGGCTTCTCGCCCTATCCCAACCTCTCCTTCGTCATGCCGGCCTTGAGCCGGCATCCAGCGCGCGCAAGTCCTTACGCGGGAAAACACTTTCGCCGGAGCGGTGTATCCGCTCGCCGCGCAGACGCGCGACGGCTGGCCCCCGGATCTAGTCCGAGGTGACGGGGGAGAGTTGGGCGCGCCATTGAACGGTTTCGCCTGCCGCCGTGTCATTCCCTGATTGATGGCAAGCGTCACCCGAGCTCCATCAGAACGTTGCCGTCATCGGATCAGGCCCAATGCGCTTGCCATCCTTTTCAAGGCTCGCCAAGATCGCCATGTCCTCGTCGTCGAGCCTGAAATCGAACACCTTGAAGTTCTCCACGATGCGCGAGGGCGTCACGGATTTCGGGATCACCACCAGCCCGTTGTCGATATGCCAGCGGATGATGACCTGTGCCGGCGTGCGACCATGTTTTGCCGCAACCCTGGCTACGACAGGGTTTTCCAGGAGCGTGCCCTGACCGAGCGGGCTCCAGGACTGGGTGACGATCCGGTGCTTCTCATGATAGGCCCGCGCGTCCTTCTGGGGGAAATCCGGATGCAGCTCGATCTGGTTGATGACCGGGGTGATACCGGTCTCGTCGATCAGCCGCTGCAGGTGCTCCGGATAGAAATTGGACACGCCGATCGAGCGGGCGCGACCTTCCTTCTGGAGCTGGATGAAGGCCTTCCAGCTGTCGACATACTGGTCGCGCTTCGGCGCCGGCCAGTGGATGAGATAGAGATCGACATAATCGGTGCCGAGCCGCTTCAGGCTCGCGTCGAAGGCCTTTAGCGTCGCATCGTAACCCTGCTCGGAGTTCCAGAGTTTCGTCGTCAGGAATATCTCCGAACGGGCGACCCCGGAGGTACGGAGACCTTCGCCGACACCCTCCTCGTTTTCATAGATGGCGGCCGTATCGATATGCCGATAGCCGGCATCGAGCGCGGCCTTGACCGCGGTTCCGGCCGTGTCGTTCGGGGTCTGCCAGACGCCAAGGCCGACCTGGGGAATGCTGTTGCCGTCGTGAAACAGGATTGTCGGTTGATCGCTCATCAGAATCTCTCCGTGAAAAAATGGCGTGCTTGAACCCGGGCGGGTTTCCCGTGGCGCCTTGAAGCCCGGCGACGGTCGAGGCTGATATAGGCTCCGCATCGCAGCATTTCAGCCCGTCGCCGACAAAATCCTCAAAGCACGCGCACGACCGTGCCACGCCGCAGATAGGGCATGATGCGCAGCATGTCCCGCTGCGCAAGGGCGATGCAGCCGGCCGTCGGTTCATAACCGGGACGGATGAGATGGAAGAAGATCGCCGAGCCGGCATTTCGTCGGCGCGCAGTCACGTTCCAGTCGAGCACCAGGCAGATGTCGTAGAGCTCGTCCTTGCGCTGCATCTCCTCGTGACTCGGCTTGAAGGGTCCGCGCACGAGGCGGTTGTAGGACGGATGCTCCGGCGCGTCGCACCAGAGCATATCGGGCCGGATACGCCGGAGCGCCAGCCGGCTTTGCGGCCGGGACAGGCGGTCGCCACGCACAAAGCCGGAGAGAAGCGGCATGGCGGCGATCGGCGTCGCACCGTCCCCCTCCCGCTTGCGGGCGGTAACGCCGGAACGGCCGATGGCGGCGGGCAGGCGCAGGGGGCCGACCTGGACGATGGCGCGTGTTTTCCTGCCCGGTGCCGGGCGCACCAGGATCGTCTTCACGCAATGTTCAGGAAATGTGATCCGGCTCATGTCACTCCGCCATATTCGCGCCTTGTGGTAACCTGACTGGCTAAGCCATGGGCGGGCTTGCCAAAAGTCCCAATTCCCTTACTTTCCAGAGGAATGCCGAGAGGTAAAGCATGACATCCCGCACAATCCTACTTGTCGATGACGACAACGACCTGCGCGAGACGCTCGTCGAGCAGCTTTCGCTCTACGAGGAATTCTCGACGCTCGAGGAAACCACCGCCGGCAAGGGCATCCAGACTGCCCGCGCCAACCAGATCGATCTCCTGATCATGGACGTCGGCCTGCCTGATATGGACGGTCGCGAAGCCGTGAAGCTGCTGCGCAAGGGCGGCTTCAAGGCGCCGATCATCATGCTGACCGGCCATGACACCGATTCGGACACGATTCTCGGCCTTGAAGCCGGCGCGAACGACTATGTGACGAAACCCTTCCGCTTCGCCGTTCTTCTCGCGCGCATCCGCGCCCAACTGCGCCAGCACGAGAGCAGCGAAGACGCCACCTTCACGGTCGGCCCCTACACGTTCAAGCCCGGCCAGAAGCTGCTGACGCTGGAAAACGGCCAGAAGATCCGCCTGACCGAGAAAGAGGCGGCGATCATCCGCTACCTGTACCGTGCCGACCAGAAGGTGGTAACGCGCGACGTGCTGCTCGAAGAGGTCTGGGGCTATAATTCCGGCGTCACGACCCACACGCTGGAGACCCATGTCTATCGCCTGCGCCAGAAGATCGAACGGGACCCTTCCAATGCGGAGATTCTCGTGACAGAGAACGGCGGTTACAAGATCGTACCTTAGAATTTCACGCAGTTCCGGGCGGAAAACCGCTTCGCACCTTTCCTGGAATTGCTTTTGAGGAGCGCCCGCCGTGGGTCTCAGCGACGACATCGCCCTTCTTTCCCGCGTGCCGCTCTTCGCCGGCCTTGCCGACGACAAGCTCCGGCTGATGGCCTTCGGCGCCGAGCGCCGGCGGCTGGTGGAGGGGCAGACGCTGTTTCGCGAGGGCACATCGGCGGATTGCGGCTTCGTCGTCGCCTATGGCGCGTTCCGGCTGACCTCGACGCTACGCGACGGGGCAACGCGGGACGAAGGCACGGCCGGTGCCGGCACCCTGCTTTCCGAACTTGCGATGATTTCCGCCGTCGAGCGCAAATACACGGCCGTGGCGACGGAGGACAGCGAGGTCATCCGCATCAACCGCCCGCTCTTCCGGCGCATGCTGGAAGAGTATCCCGACGTCGCCGTGCTCGTCGATGCCCGCATCCGCGAAAACCTCGCGGCAATGATCAGCTCGATGCGGGGGCTTGCCGGGCGGTTTGCGTGAGGCAAGGCCCCTCATCCGGCCTACCGGCCACCTTCTCCCCGCAAGCGGGGCGAAGGGAATTGCCGCACCGGTTTCCCCAACCAATTCCACGCGTGGGGCACGTTCCCTCTCTCCACTTAGGGTGAAGAGCAAACCACCTCAGAAATCGAATTCGGCAATGACAGGCACATGGTCGGACGGCCGCTCCCAGCCGCGGGCCTCGCGAACCACCGCGATGTTGCTGAGGTGCGGCTCGAGGTCGGCGGAAGACCAGATGTGGTCGAGGCGGCGGCCCTTGTTGGCGGCGACCCAGTCGGCCGAGCGGTAGCTCCACCACGTATAGAGCTTATCATGGGCCGGTATCTTGCTGCGCATTAGGTCGACCCAGGCCCCCTTCGTCATGACGTCGACCAGGCCCTCCGTTTCGATCGGCGTGTGGCTGACGATCTTGAGGAGCTGCTTGTGCGACCAGACGTCATGTTCCAGCGGGGCGATGTTGAGGTCGCCGACGAGGACCGAGGAAATGCCAGCCTCGGCTTCGGCGTGCAGCAGCTTCATCTCCTCGATAAAATCGAGCTTGTGGCCAAATTTCGGATTGATCGTGCGATCCGGCTCGTCGCCGCCGGCCGGCACATAGAAATTGTGCAGGCGGATCGACTTTCCCTTGTGGTGGAAGAGCACCGAGACATGGCGCGCATCGCCGACGCCGCAGTAGTCCCGCCGCTCGACAAGTTCGGTCAGCGGCAGGCGGGAGACGGTGGCGACGCCGTGATAGCCCTTCTGGCCATGCATGACGATATGCTCGTAGCCAAGCGCCTTCAGCGGCTTTGAAGGGAACTGGTCGTTCGGGCACTTGGTTTCCTGCAGGCACAGGATGTCCGGCGAAAAGGTCTTCAGGAAATGTTCGACGAGCGGCATGCGCAGCCGCACCGAGTTGATGTTCCAGGTCGCAATCGAAAGTGCCATGCCGTCGCCCTCAAAAACATCCGGCCCGTTCTCACGGGCCGGTCGGGGCGTCTTAGCGCATGAAGGGCGAAACGGAAACGGCTGCGGCTCGAATTAGCCGCCCTTGTTACGCACTTCGTCGTAAGGAATGGAGAAAACCTTGTCGTCGAGCTTCATGCCAGTCTTGACATTGAAGATCATCACCGAGGTGTCCTTGCCCTGTGCATCGGTAATGGTCCACTGGCGCAGGTCGTAGGTCTTCGGGTCGAACATCATGGTGATGGTCGAATCGCCGAACATGTTCCGGTCACCGAGCACGATCGTCGTCAGGTCCGCCTCTTCCTTCACGCTGCGCACCATCTTGGTGGAAAGGTCGATCTTCTCGCCGAGCAGCAGGTTGAGCGGTGTCTTTGAGAGCGGGTAGAGGTCCCAGGTCTTCAGCTTGCGATTGCCGATCACGACGGCCTTGCCGTCGGCGATGACGCGCATCGGCGAGGGTTCCTCGTAGTTGAAACGGATCTTGCCGGGGCGGTAGATGTAGAACTTGCCGCCGGTCTGCTCGCCACGCGGGCCGAACTGCACGAATTCACCCATCATCGTTTTCACCGAGGCGAAGTGATCGGCGATCTTCTGGGCGGCACCACTCGCCTGCGCGGAAGCGTCGGTAGGCGCAAACGCCGAAAGGCCGGTTGCAAGCGTGAAGGCCATCAGGCAGGTGAAGCCGCGGCGCGTCAGCGTTCCGGTCGCGCGGCCGTTCTCGGATCGGATCATGTTGGTCTCCTTCATGCGTTTCTCATGCGGGCCAAACGCGGCGCCATAATGGCGTTTCGCCCTGACGCGAGACTTGCCGGTGAAAACGCCGCAGAAGGCGCGCCCGTTCCCGGTCAGCGTCCCGAAATTTCATCCTCGGTCGGCACGAGAATCTCGCGCTTGCCGGCATGGTTCGCCGGGCCGATCAGCCCTTCCTTCTCCATGCGCTCGATCAGCGAGGCGGCACGGTTGTAGCCGATGCCGAGGCGGCGCTGGATATAGGAAGTCGATGCCTTGCCGTCGCGCAGCACGACAGCCACCGCCTGGTCATAGGGATCGTCCGAATCGTCGAGATTGGCGGTGCCGGCCGGGCCGCTCCCGCCCTCGCCGTCGTCATCGTCGTCCTCGGTGATCGCATCGAGATACTGCGGCGCGCCCTGCGTCTTCAGATGCGCGACCACCGCCTCCACCTCGCCATCGGAGACGAAGGGACCATGCACGCGCTGGATGCGCCCGCCGCCGGCCATGTAGAGCATGTCGCCCATGCCGAGCAGTTGTTCGGCACCCTGTTCGCCCAGGATGGTGCGACTGTCGATCTTCGACGTCACCTGGAAGGAGATGCGCGTCGGGAAGTTGGCCTTGATCGTGCCGGTGATGACGTCGACCGAGGGGCGCTGCGTCGCCATGATGACGTGGATGCCGGCCGCGCGCGCCATCTGCGCAAGCCGCTGAACGGCACCTTCGATGTCCTTGCCGGCAACCATCATCAGGTCGGCCATCTCGTCGATGATGACGACGATATAGGGCATGGGCTGGAGATCGAACTCCTCCGTCTCGTACATCGCCTCGCCGGTCTGGCGGTCGAAGCCGGTCTGCACGGTGCGGCTGATCTGCTCGCCCTTGGCCAGCGCCTGCTCGACGCGGCTGTTGAAGCCGTCGATGTTGCGCACGCCGATCTTCGACATCTTCTTGTAGCGCTCCTCCATCTCACGGACTGTCCACTTGAGGGCGACGACAGCCTTCTTCGGATCGGTGACGACGGGGGAGAGCAGATGCGGGATGCCGTCATAGACGGAGAGTTCCAGCATCTTCGGATCGATCATGATCAGGCGGCACTGTTCCGGCTTCAGGCGGTACAGCAGCGAGAGGATCATGGTGTTGATGGCGACGGACTTGCCCGAGCCGGTTGTACCGGCAACGAGCAGGTGCGGCATCTTGGCGATGTCGGAAATCACCGGCTCGCCGCCGATCGTCTTGCCGAGCGCCATGGCGAGCTTGGCCTTCGACGTCTCGAAATCGCGGCTGGCGATGAGTTCGCGCAGGTAGACCGTCTCACGGCTCTGGTTCGGCAGTTCGATGCCGATGGCGTTGCGGCCCGGCACGACGGCGACGCGGGCGGCGATCGCGCTCATCGAGCGGGCGATGTCATCGGCAAGACCGATGACACGCGATGACTTGATACCGGGGGCCGGCTCCAGTTCGTAGAGCGTGACGACCGGGCCGGGCCTGACATGGATGATCTCGCCCTTGACGCCGAAATCCTCCAGCACGCCTTCCAGCATGCGGGCGTTCTGCTCCAGCGCATCGGCCGAAAGGGTCATGTCGCGCACCTGGCCCTTCGGCTCGGCGAGCAGGTGGATCGGCGGCAGGGCAAAGCCATCGGGACCGACGAAGGAGGTCTGCGCCTCTCGCTCGATGCGTTGGCCGGGCTTCGGCCGGGAAGCAGCCGGAACGACCCGGGCGGTCGTCGCCGGCATGGGTTGGCGGGCCGGCGCGCGGCGCGGTGCCCAGTCGGCGGCGATATCGTCCATGTCGTCGTCCGGCAGGATGCCGTTTGGACGGGCCATCGGCTCATCCATGTCGAAGGGCAGGTCGTCGTCATCGCCAGCCATCGGCGGGGCCGCGACGACACGCCGTCCATCGAGGGAGGGCTCGACGCGGTCGGCCGAACGGGACGGCGTGCGGGCGCGGGACGGCTCGTTCAGCGTGCCGAACTCGTCCTCGTTGAAATCGTAGGGCTGCTCGATACCCCGCGCCTTGCGGCGCTGGTTGGCAAGGCCGAAGATGCGGCGGAACCGCGCCTGGCCGGTGTACCAGGCATGGGTCATGGCGCCGGCGAGGACGGTCAGCGGGCCTTCCCGCTCGTCATCATCGTCGTCTTCGGCGACGGTGCGCGCCCGGCTCGGCGTCGGAACGGGAGCAAAATCCTCCTCGTCGTCGATCGCCACGGAGCCGATCAGGCCGGCTGCAAAGACCATGAGCCAGGCGGCGGGAACGGCGATGATACCGCCAAGGATGGAGGCGAAAAGCCCCGTCGGATAGGCACCGGTGAAGAGCGCGGGAAAGCGCAGGATCATGTCGCCGAAGACGCCGCCAAGTCCGGTCGGCAGCGGCCAGGTGACGGGTCCGGGCACGCAGGCGAGCGCCGCAGAGGCGAGAATCGCCCCCCCGAGCCAGGCGCCGGCGCGCTGTGGCACCCGGTTGAAGCGCCGGCCGCTGATCAGCGCCAGCCCCCAGGCGACGACCGGCAGGAGCGCGATGACGCTGGCGAGCCCGAAGAACTGCATGAAGATATCGGCAAAGACGGCGCCCGAATAGCCGAGGATGTTGGCCGGCTCGCCGCTGGAGGCATAAGAGAGGCTGGGGTCGGAGACGTTCCAGGTGGACAGCGCGGCAATGGCGAAGGCGAGGCCGAGGAAGACGATGATCCCGAGAAGGATCTGCACCTGTCGCCAGACGAATGCCGACAGAACGAAGCGGTCGTGACGGTTGTCCAGTCCTGCCGAAATGCTTCTGCTCATGGTTACAGCCTATGGTCCACGCAAGGAAATCGCACGGTGCCCGCGTGATTCGCGGACTGTGCCTGACTGTGAACCCTACGAAGGAAGCCTTAATGGCATGTTAACCATGCGATCCCGCAGCATGGTTTCTCCCCGGTAAACGAAAAAAGCCCGGACACAGGGTCCGGGCCAAGGGCGGCATAGATTATCCTATGGCCGCAACGGGATGTTTGGCGGCGGCCGCTGGGAGCCGCCGCAGGCATCTCAGGAGTGGTAAGCCGCTTCGCCGTGGGAGGAGAGGTCGAGCCCTTCGCGCTCGGCTTCGACCGAGACGCGCAGCCCGACGATCATGTCGACCACCTTGTAGAGGATTGCCGAGACGACGGCGCACCAGACAATGGTGATGACGACGGCAGTAAGCTGGGTCATGAACTGCGACGCGATGGAGAAGTCCGCACCACCCGTGCCGCCGAGCGACGGGGCGGTGAAGATGCCCGTGCCGAGCGCGCCGATGAAGCCGCCGACGCCATGGACGCCGAAGACATCGGCCGTGTCGTCATAGCCGAACTTGTTCTTCACGACCGCGACGAAGAAGTAGCAGATCGGCGAGACGATGAGGCCAAGCACGATTGCGCCGAACGGGCCGACGGAGCCGGCGGCCGGGGTGACGGCGACGAGGCCGGCGATCATGCCCGAGGCGGCACCGAGCAGCGAAGCCTTGCCGCGGGTGAAGGTTTCGACGACCGACCAGGCGAGGATCGCGGCAGCGGTGGCAACGAAGGTGTTGACGGTAGCGAGAACCGCGCCGCCCGAGGCCTCGAGGTTGGAGCCGGCGTTGAAGCCGAACCAGCCGAACCACAGCATGGCGGCACCGACGAGGGTGAGCGTCATGGAGTGGGGAGCCATCATGTCCTTGCCGAAGCCGGTACGCTTGCCGACCATGATCGCGCCGATGAGGCCTGCGACGCCGGCATTGATGTGCACGACGGTACCGCCGGCGAAATCAAGCGCACCCATGTTGAAGATCAGGCCGTTGCCGTCCCACACCATGTGGGCGATCGGGAAATAGACGAAGGTGGCCCAGAGAACGGTGAAGAGGAGCACCGCGGAGAACTTGATGCGCTCGGCGAAGGCACCGATGATGAGCGCCGGCGTCAGCGCCGCAAAGGTCATCTGGAACAGCATGAAGATGTATTCCGGGATGACGACACCATCAGAGAAGGTGGCCGCCGTGCTATCGACCGTCACACCCGACAGGAACATCTTCGCAAAGCCGCCGAAATAGGGGCTGGTGGATCCGCCGAAGGCGAAGGAATAGCCGTAAGTCACCCAGACGATCATCATCATGGCACCGATCACGGTGCACTGCATGAGGACCGAGAGCATGTTCTTGGTGCGCACCAGGCCGCCGTAGAACAGCGCAAGGCCCGGGATCAGCATGAAGAACACGAGAAGCGTGGCGAGGAACATGAAGACGGTATCGGCCTTGTCCGGCACGGGCGCGGCAGCGGCGGCCTCGGTGGCGGCCGGTGCGGCTTCCTGCGCGAAGGCGACGACCGGAAGAAGCACGGCCGTCGTGGCGGCAGCCACGCGGGAGAAGGTCTGCGAAAGCGTAAATGAAGACATGTTGAAAAGGCTCCCTGATAGGCCGTTTGCTTAGAGCGCTTCGGAATCGGTTTCGCCGGTGCGGATGCGCACGGCATGGTCGATCGCGTAGACAAAGATTTTGCCGTCGCCGATCTGGCCGGTCTTGGCGGCGGAAGCGATCGCTTCGACGGCCTTGTCGACGACATCGCCAGGCACGGCGATCTCGATCTTCAGCTTCGGCAGGAAGCTGACGGCATATTCGGTGCCGCGATAGATTTCCGTATGTCCCTTCTGGCGCCCGTAGCCCTTCACCTCGGTCACGGTCAGGCCCTGGATACCGACCGCGGTGAGGGCTTCGCGCACCTCATCGAGTTTGAACGGCTTGATAATGGCCATCACAATTTTCATCTGGTTTCCCATCCTTCGTGCTTGTCCCCAGCCGGGGCCATCTCTCCTCATCGTTGGCGACGTCACGTCAGCCACGACTGGGAACTACACATTCAAGGGGCGTGCCAGATTCGAACGGGATCGCTAAGCTTTTGAAATGAAACCGATAAAAATAGAAGCCATGGTGCAGTGCAAAAAATCACCAACGCACATGATCAAAAAATAGGCGTAAATACAACGATGGATAAAAATTAGTCAGTTGCCTTTTTCCGAATCAGCCCTTCCTGGGCCACGGAGGCAATGAGGGTCCCGCTACGGGTGAAAATCGCGCCACGGGTCATCCCGCGCCCACCTGAGGCGGAGGGGCTGTCCTGGCTGTAGAGCAGCCAGTCGTCGACATTCGGCGGGCGATGGAACCACATGGCGTGGTCGAGGCTGGCGACCTGCAGCGAGCGGTCGAGCACGGAGGTGCCATGCGCAAAGAGCGAGGTGTCGAGCAGCGTCATATCCGAGAGATAGGCGAGCACGGCAGCCTGCAGATGGCGTTCGGCCGGTACCGGGCCGGTGGTGCGCACCCAGATGTTCTGCCGTGGCTCCAGTTTCTCCCGCGAAAAGTAGTGGTCCAGCGAAACCGGTCGCAGCTCGATCGGCCGCGGTCGCTGCCAGTAGGCGCGGATATGCTCCGGTGCCTCGGTCATGAACCGCTGCTTCAGGTCCGCCTCGCCGAGCAGGTCTTCCGGTTGCGGCACGTCGGGCATCGGCGCCTGGTGCTCCAGCCCATCCTCGTCGTCCTGGAAGGATGCCGTCATGAAGTAGATCGGCTTGCCGTGCTGGATGGCGATGACGCGGCGCGTGGCAAAGGAACCGCCGTCACGGATGTTTTCCACGTCGTAGATGATCGGCACGGCGGGATCGCCCGGCCGCACGAAATAGGCATGCAGCGAATGCACGAAGCGCCCCGCCTCCACCGTCCGGGTCGCCGCAACCAGTGCCTGGCCGATCACCTGCCCGCCGAACACCCGCTGCCAGCCGACCTGCGGGCTCTTACCGCGAAACAGCCGGCTTTCCAGGCGCTCGAGATCCAGCGTCTCCAAAAGGACATCCATGGCGGGGTTCTTCGCAGGCTGACGCGACATTTGGACGTGACTCAGCAGGTAGGAATACGGTTTCTCCTCCTCTATATAGAGGGACGGAAGACCTCAAGCGGCCAGGAGTACACCATGCCCGAAGCGACCATGCTCGACGTTCTTGTCGCCGGCGGTGGTTATGTCGGCCTGTCGCTGGCCGTCGCCATCAAGAAGGCCGCCCCGCATCTTGCCGTCACCGTGGTCGACGGTGCGCCGGAACACGCCTGGCAGAAGGACGAGCGCGCCTTCGCGATCGTCGCTGCCGCCCGCAACCTGCTCGACGTCATTGGTGTATGGGGCGAGATCGCACCGGAGGCGGAACCGATCCGCCGCATGGTGATCACCGATTCGCGCACGGCCGATCCCGTGCGTCCCGTCTTCCTTACCTTCGAGGGGGCCGGCTCCGGAGACGACGGCCAGCCCTTCGCCCATATGGTGCCCAACCGCGCGGTGACACGCAGCCTGCTTCGCCAGGCCGAAGTGCTCGGCATCCCCATGCGTTGGGCAACGTCAGCGGAGGGTTTTGCAACCGAGCAACATGCGACAACGGTCCGCCTGTCCGACGGAACCGAATGCCAGACCCGCCTGCTCGTCGCCTGCGACGGTGTGCGCTCCAAGCTGCGCGACATGGCAGGCATCAAGACCGTGCGCTTCGACTACGGCCAATCCGGCATCGTTACGACAGTCGAGCACGAGCGCCCGCACGAGGGCACGGCGGAGGAGCATTTTCTGTCCGCCGGCCCCTTCGCCACCCTGCCGCTGGCTGGCAACCGGTCCTCGCTCGTCTGGACCGAGCGCACGGAGGATGCCCGCCGGCTTATCGAGAGCGACGATCTCGTCTTCGAAGAGGAACTGGAGCGCCGCTTCGGCCACAAGCTCGGCGCACTGAAGGTCGTCGGCGGCCGCCGTGCCTTCCCGCTCGGCCTGACGCTCGCCCGCGCCTTCGTCGCGCCGCGCTTCGCGCTTGCGGGCGATGCCGCGCACGGTATCCACCCGATTTCCGGCCAGGGCCTCAATCTCGGCTTCAAGGACGTGGCGGCGCTTGCCGAAACCGTCGTCGAGGCCGATCGCCTCGGCCTCGATATCGGCGCGATCTCCGTGCTGGAACGCTATGAAGGCTGGCGTCGCTTCGACACGGTGCGCATGGGCGTGACCACGGACGTGCTGAACCGCCTCTTCTCCAACGATGTGACGCCGCTGCGCGTGCTGCGCGATGTCGGCCTCGGCGTCGTCGATCGGCTGCCGGGACTGAAATCCTTCTTCATCCGCCAGGCGGAAGGCACCACCGGGAACGGGCACCCGCGCATGCTGGTCGGGCAACGGATCTGACTGGCAGGGCGCAACAACGCTGCGCTCGTTCTGGCCCTTCAAATCCGATCGTGACGAAGAAGATATGATCGGGCTCTGTCTGCGGCCTAATCCTTGATTTCCCGCGCCTCAGAAATCAGCATGATCGGAATACCGTCGCGGATCGGATAGGCGAGCTTGGCCTTTTCGGAAACGAGCTCGCCCGCAGCCGCATCATAGGTCAACCGGCCCTTGGTCAGCGGGCAAACGAGAAGCTCGAGCAATTTGGGATCGACACGACTGGTGCTGACGTTCATCGCACAGGCCTATTGCAGCATCGTATCGACGTCGCCGTAGCTGCGCGCCAGCACGATTTCGGTAATGGCGATCAGCGTTTCCGCCCGCGTCTTCAAATCCGGTGCCTCCAGCAGTGCCTGCTTTTCAGCAGGTCCATAGGGCGACATCATCGCCATGGAATTGACCAGCGTCGCATTGCTCGCCCGCTCCACGCTCTCCCAGTCGGCCTCCAGCTTGTTGGCGTCGAGATAGGCCTTGAAGGCAGCGAGCAGGGCTTCGCGATCGACGCTCTGCTCGTCGTCGCGTCCCGAAAGGTCGGCGATGAAGGGAGCGATATGGAAGCTGCGATAGGACTTGTCGCCGCGCAGTTCCTCCAGCAGGCGATAGCGGCAGACGCCGGTGAGCGAGACGATGTAACGCCCGTCTCCCGTCTCGGCAAAGGACGTGATGCGGCCGATGCAGCCGACCTGGCAAAGGTCCGGCGTGTCGGTTGCGGCATCATCCGTGCGATCAGCACCGAAGACGGGCTGCACCATGCCGATCAACCGGTGCGTGGCGAGCACGTCGTCGAACATGGAGAGGTAGCGCGGCTCGAAGATGTTGAGCGGCAACTGCCCGCCGGGCAAAAGAAGAGCACCCGTCAACGGAAAGACGGGGATGGCCTCAGGCAGGTCCTCCGGCTTCAGATAACGTGCATTTCCCACATGCATGGCAGTGCCTTCCCATTGCGCGCAACGTGACGATCCGTCTTCGCCGCCCGTCAACGCGCTTCTTCCCGAATGTGGGGTAGGCGTGGCATTTCTCAAGGGATGCCACGCCGTTCTCCCGGAAAATGCCTCAGGAAAACAGGATCGACGACAGCTTGCGCCGGGCAGCGATCGTCGCCGGATCCTTCGGACCCCAGACATCGAAGAACTGCAGAAGCTCGCGGCGCGCGCCATCATCGTCGAAGGTGCGATCGCGCTTCATGACGAGAAGCAGATGATCGGCCGCCGCCTGCCGGTCACCCTCGACATTGCGGATCTTGGCGAGCTTCAGCCGTGCCGCATGGTCATCCGGATCAAGCGCCAACGCCTGCTCGAGCGCGGCCGGATCGCCGAGCTTGCGCGCCTCCTCGATCTGGTCGAGCTTCTTCAGCACGGCCGCAACCGCCGGATCGGCCGCGACGGCCTCCGGCAGGTTGCCGAGGATCTGCCGGGCATTTTCCGGCTGGCCGGCAGCGATCATGCATTCCGCGATGCCGGCAAGGGCAGCCGGATTCTCCGGATCGGCCTGCAGGAGCGCGCCGTAGAGATCGGCCGCGCCGGCAAGATCGCCTGCATCGAACAGGGTCTTCGCCTCGGCGAGCAGCGCCTCGATCTCGGCCTTCTCGTCGGCGCCGGCGGGACCTGCGACCTTGTCGATAAAGTCGCGGATCTGGCTTTCCGGCACAGCACCCATGAAGCCATCGACCGGGCGCCCGCCAACGAAGGCGACGACCGCCGGGATCGACTGGATACCGAGCTGGCCGGGAATGGAGGGATGGTCGTCGATGTTGAGCTTGACGAGCTTCACGCGGCCAGCGCTTTCCCGCACAACCTTCTCGATGATCGGCTGGAGCTGCTTGCACGGACCGCACCAGGGCGCCCAGAAATCGACGAGAACGGGTTGCTGGCGCGAGGCCTCCAGCACGTCGCGCGAAAAATTCGCCGTCGTCGTGTCCTTGATGAGATCATCCGCCGGTGCCGCGCCGCCAAAGCTCGCCGAGACGTTCATCTGGCCGCCATAGGACGATGCGTAGGGGTTGTCGCCTGCACTCATGGGTCTCTCCTGTGGCGCCAAGCGCCTCGATGTCGTGTCTGTGCCCCAGATCGTATGTCAGGCCGTGACTTTCAAGACAAGCGGCTCGTGGCCGGTCGCCTCGATGAAGCACAGGAGATCCTTCGAGCCGATCGAGGTCGTCGCATCGTTGCGCAGCGGGTGGCCGTTGATCGTGTCGAAAGCCATCAGGTCCGCATCGATGATGATCTTCACCTTGCCGGCCGTGTCGTTGATCACCCCGAAGGCAGTGACGGCGCCGGGAATGACCCCGAGATACTCCATCAGCTTCTCCGGCTTGCCGAAGGAGACGCGGCTCGCGGCGCCGATGACCGAATGCACGGTCTTCAGGTCCACCGTCGCGTGCTCCTCGACGGTCATCAGGAAATAATTGTCCTTCTTGTCCTTCACGAAGAGGTTTTTCGTATGACCGCCGGGAATTTCATCACGCAGCGCCACCGATTCGGCGACGGTGAAGACCGGCGCGTGCTCCTTCGTGCTGTGGGCAATGCCCAGATCGTCGAGAAACTGGAAGAGATCCCTGTCGGTCTTCGGCTGCGCTTCGGTCATTTTCCTGCCTGCCCCGGCTCAATTGATGTCCATCCGCTGATAGGGCTTCGACCGCACAAGCGCAACCGCCTGAAAATCCGGGACTTTGAAAGCCTCAGCATTTTTTTCTGCAAAATCTGACATTTCCCTGTTGCATTTGAAAATCCCTTGGGCCATATACCGGCCGTCGCCGCAACGCAGCGACCTTCGGCCACCAACTACCCCAGGCCGTCGACAATGAGCGGGTGTAGCTCAGGGGTAGAGCACAACCTTGCCAAGGTTGGGGTCGAGCGTTCGAATCGCTTCACCCGCTCCATTCTTCCAAATGGTCCAAAGCCTCGGTTCGCCGGGGCTTTTGTGTTTTCCCCAATGAGAATATCAGCTGGCTCACGGCGATGGTGGCCGGTTTTCGGCGCGCCAGGTGGCGGGGCTGCGGGCGGTGACCCGACGGAATTCTCGATTAAAGTTCGATTTGGTCTGGAAGCCTGATTCGAGCATGGCCGAAATCACCGGCATATCGGTGTCGCGCAGCAGCCGGCAGGCCTCGGCGATGCGGAAATCATTGATGTATTGCGAGACATTCCTGCCGGTCAGACGGTTGATCGCACCGGAAATCTGCCGGGCCGGAACGCTCGCCCGTCGGGCAAGGCGCGCAAGCGTCAGATTTTCGTCACGGAACAGTTTCTGCTCCGAGAGAAGCCGATCAATCCGCTCCATCACGTCTCGGTCCCGCTCGTTCGTCCCGCTACCCTCGTCCCTTTCCTCGGGAGCAGACGGCAGGGCATGGGCGCGTGCTGCGACCGTCGCAGTGACACCGACAAGGAAGAGGACGAGCAGATTGGCATTGCCGACGAGCATCGGCACGTTCTCGCCCCGGCTCCATTCGAAATCGAGCAGTACGGCAATATCGAAAGAGGCAGAGAGGCAAAGCGAACCCGCAGCAATCAGAAGCGCCTTGTGGGCGCCGGCGGCGCCATCGAGCCGCGCCTCGTCCAACCCGTCGGGCCCGGCATAGGCGAGCCGCAGCAGGATGATGGCGTAGCCAACGAAGATGACGACGAGTGCGCCATCGATGAGATAGGGCGCAAACACCAGAAGGGCGAGGATGAGCACCGGCGGCGCAGCATTGAGCCAGGGAATCTCCGCCCGGTCGCGGTGGATCAAGCTCTGAAAGCTCGCCAGCACCAGCGGCGGCAGGCCACCCGCCAGCACGGGCAGGACATATCGCGCCGCCGACACATCATAGCCCCAGCGCAGGCCAACGGCGACCGACTGCAGGATGCAGAGGGCGATCAAGGCCAGAAACGGCCGATTGCCGCCATCCTGCTGGCGCAGGAGCGCGACGAAGCGGGAGAGGAGCAGGAGGGCGACGACGAAAGGCAGGGGAACGAAGAGCACGGGGCAGCACGAATCCGTTGGCGTTGTTGGCGATCATCATGATGCCAATCGCGGTCAAGGGCGACCTCAAACGCGATTGAGGACACGACGAAGGTGCGATCGTGGCGCGGATTTGCCGACCGGTGGGTCTGCAAGCCGAGGTTTCGATATCCGCTCTTTCCCTGTTTCCGGCCCACCGAGCCAGTGCACAGGAAACATGTGGACGAGCATCACGCCGAACGCAAACAACACGAGCAGTGCCCTCTGGGACGGCCTGAAGAAGCCGTCCAGCGCCCCGACAAGGACAAAGGGCCAGGACCGATCCCGGTCGCTGGCCCTTGGGCGTGTGATACGGAAAGACCTTACGCGGCTCGGCGCTGGTAGGTGGCGCTGTCGCGGCCGTCGCCGATGTGGAATTGCGAGAGCGCAGCCTGGAGCTGGGCGGCTTCGTTGGCAAGCACCTGGCTCGCCGCCGTCGTCTCCTCCACCATCGCAGCGTTCTGCTGGGTCATCTGGTCCATCTGGTTGACGGCTGTGTTGATCTCGCCGAGCGCCGCAGACTGTTCTTGTGCCGCCCGGGTAATCGAGACGACATGGTCGTTGACGCGATTGACGAGGTCCTTGATTTCCGAGAGCACGTCACCGGTCGACAGCACCAGCGCCACGCCACCCTTCACCTCGCCTGCCGAAGCGTTGATCAGCGTCTTGATCTCCTTGGCAGCATTGGCCGAGCGCTGGGCGAGCTCGCGCACTTCCTGGGCGACGACCGCAAAGCCGCGGCCTGCCTCGCCCGCACGGGCAGCCTCGACGCCGGCGTTCAGCGCCAGGAGGTTCGTCTGGAAGGCGATCTCGTCGATGACGGAGATGATCTGGTTGATCTTCTGCGACGACTGCTCGATGCGCCCCATGGCATCGATGGCGTCCTGCACGATGCCGCCGGACTTTTCCGCGCTGTGCTTGGTCTCGCGCACAATCTCGGAGGCTTCGAGCGCACGGGTCGTCGAGGTCTTCACCGTCGTGGTGATTTCCTCGAGCGCGGCAGCGGTTTCCTCCAGCGAGGCCGCCTGCTGCTCCGTGCGATGGGCGAGCTGGTCAGCGGCGGCCGAAAGCTCGCGTGAATTGCCGGTAATGGTGCCGGCAGTGGAGAGGATGCCTGTCATCGTGCTGCGCAGCGTCAGCATGGCGCCGTTGACATTCGCCTGGAGCTCCGCGAAATCGCCCTGGAAATGGCCGGCCATTTCCTGCGTCAGGTCGGCATGGGAGAGCGAGGCGATCACGCGGCGCACTTCGCTGACGCCCCGGTCGACATTCTCGACCAGTTCGTTGACACCGGCGGCGAAGCGGCGAAGGTCCTCGTCCTCATAGGCCTTGGTGATGCGGCGGGTGAAGTCGCCCGCTGCGGCGGCGGCCACGATCGTGCTGATATTCGACTGCAGGTCCCTGCTCTGTGTCTGCAGGGCAGCTTCCTGCACCTCCATCTCGCGCATATGCGCTTCGTTGGCGCGGAAGACATCGAGCGTGCGCGCCATGGCGCCGATCTCGTCCTTGCGCTCCGTGCAGGGAATGGCGTCGTCAAGCTTGCCGGCCGCAAGATTGGACATCACGCCGGTCAGAAGCTGGATCGGGCGGACGATGCCGGTGCGGGCGAGCAGCGTGCTGAGCAGCATACCCGCGACGATACAGATGAAGGCAGTGGCCAGAAGCACGACCTGCGTCGTCGTCGAGCGCGCGATGGCATCGGCGCGCGATTGCGAAAGCGTTTCGGCCGAATGGGTAGTGTAGAGCTTGAGCGCAACGGTAACGGCCTTCTGCCCCTCCAGCGCCTTGTCGAGCGCGGCTAGCATGACGGCACGGTCCTGGCCCTGCGGCGAGCCGGCAACGGCCACCATGGCCCGGATATCTTCGAAATAGGGCGCCAGCGATGCGCGCACGCCATCGAGCAGCTTTGCCTCCTCCGCATCGGCAGTCGAGGCGATCTTCGGCAGGCGATCGAGCATTTCCTTGGCGCGCTTTTCCGTCTCGGCGGCAAAGTCTGCGGCCTTTTCCGGTGCAAGCGCCAGTTGGTAGGTCATGCGGCTGATCGCGATGACGTCGATGCGCAGGTCCATGGCTTCCCGCGCCACTTCCTCCCGTCCGCCGGTGTCCTGAAACGCCGCGCCGAGTGCCCGCAGACCCCCGCCTCCGACAGCAGCGATCGTGCCGGCGGCGATGCCCATCAAGAGCACGAGAAGACCAACTTTTCTGGAAATGGAGAGATCCGAGATTTTCATGGACAACGTCCCCTGAGGGCGACCGGCGCTGTCCTGGCGCGTTCAATCCCGCACAACCCCGCATCATGCCGGGTCCTGAGATTGGTTTTTCAGGCACAAAGGTTTCGATTTTATTGCCTTCCGGCACCACAATCTAGGATTTCACCCCTTGCGGAAAATGTAATCCGTCTCCTGCCGCAACGTTTCACCGGGCCGGAGAACGGCATTCGGGAAATGGCCATGGTTGACGGCATCCGGCCAGACCTGGGTTTCGAGGCAGAAACCGGCGAAAGCCCCGTAGCGGCGGCCCTCCAGCCCCGGAGCGGCCGGGGCGACATGGGCACCGCTATAGAGCTGCACACCCGGCTCGGTGGTCAGCACCGCCAGCGAAACACCGGACTGCGGGCTACGGACCTCGATCACCGGCCGTTTCGCCTGCCGCTCAGACGAGAGGCAGAAATTATGGTCGAAGGCGATCCCGCCGTCCTGCATCTGCCGGTCCAGCGGCGTCCATTGCCGCAGATCGAAGGGCGTGCCGGCGACCGGGCGAACGTCACCGGTCGGTATCAACCTTTCGTCAACGGGCAGGTAGTGCTCCGCCGCAAGACGAATCTCATGGCCGAGCGCATCTGCCCCGCCGTCGAGGTTGAAATAGCTGTGCTGGCAGAGGTTGACGGGGGTCGGCGCATCCGTCGTCGCCTCGTAGACGACGGAGAGCACGCCGTCACCGGCAAGCCGGTAGGTGCAGGAAATGGCACAGGTGCCGGGATAGCCCGCGCGGCCGGCTGGATCGATCATCGACAGGGTGACGAAGTCCGGACCTTGTGCGGCAATCCGCCAGTTCTGTCGGGCGATGCCATCGCTACCGCCGTGCAGATGGGTGACGCCACCTTCGTTGCATTCAAGCTGGAAATCCACGCCGTCGATCGAGAAGCGCCCACCCTTGATACGGTTGGCGCAACGGCCGGGCGTCGCCCCGAAATAGGGCGAGTGGTCGAGATAGCCGGCAAGGTCCTCGAAACCGAGAACCAGTGGCGCGGGATGCCCTTCGAGCCGCAGATCCTGAATGACGGCGCCCCAGGTGAGGACATGCGCCTTCAGTCCGCCGCTGGCAAGACGGATGCGCTCGACCGGTTCGCCGTTCTCCAATCGCCCGAAGATTTCATTTCGGCTGCCCACACCCGCTCTCCTTCGCTGGTCGCCCGGTCTCGCACGGCAACCTGCTGCAATTCCCCTCCATTCGCAATCGAAAAGTATGACTTTTCTGTCACCCTGCTCAGAAGGACTTCTGGTAGATGATGAAGGGGGTCTTTTCGGCGATGCGATCATAGAGTTGGCGCGCCGTCGCATTGAACTCCTGCGTCATCCAGTAGACCTCGGGCGAGCCTGCTTCCCTCGCCTTGGCATAGACGCCCTCGATCAGCGCCCGGCCGATGCCGGAGCCGCGCACGCCAGGATCGGCGAAGAGGTCCTGCAGGTAGCAGACATTGCCGACCGTCCAGCAGGAGCGGTGGAACAGGTAATGCGCAAGGCCGACGGGCTTGCCGTCGAGCGTGGCGAGGAGGCCGCGATATTCGCCCTCCGCCCCCTCGCCCGTCAGCCGGGCAAAGGTGGTGGCGTAGATCTCTTCCGGCAGCACCGTCTCGTAGAATGCGAGATAGGCGGTCCACAGGCGCCGCCATTCGCCTTCATCATCCTTGTGCAATGGGCGAATGACGACACCGCTCATGGGTCAGGCTCCTGTTCCGATCTTTTCCAGGTCATAGGACGTGGTCTGGTAGATTTCATTGATCCAGTTGCCGAAGAGCAGATGTGCATGGCCGCGCCAGCGGTTCTGCGGCGGCAACGACGGATCGTTATGCGGGAAATAGTTCTTCGGCAGCTTGATCGGCACACCGGCCGAGACATCGCGGAAATATTCGTCGGCGAGCGAGGTGGAATCATATTCCACATGGTTGAAGATGTAGAGGCGGTTTCCAGCCTGCTCCCGCACGAGGCAGACACCCGTCTCGTCGGAATCAAGCAGGATGTCGAGCTCCGGCACCGCCCGGATATCCTCGATGCGGATCTCCGTCCAGCGCGAGACCGGCACCTCGAAATTATCGGAGAAGCCGTTGAGATAGACCGAGGAAGGCTTGCGATTGTGATGACGGTAGACGCCGAAGGCCTTTTCCTCCAGCGTGTGCTTCGGCACGCCGTGGAAATGGTAGATCGCCGCCATGGCGCCCCAGCAGACATTGAGCGTCGAGTGGACATTGGTCTTCGTCCAGTCGAGGATCTGCTTCATCTCGTCCCAATAGGTGACGTCCTCATAATCCAGCAGCTCGATCGGCGCGCCGGTGATGATGAAGCCGTCGAACTTGCGATGCCGCACCTCTTCCCACGTGTCGTAGAAGGCAAGCAGGTGTTCTTCCGACGTGTTCTTCGCCCGGTGGCCGCCGACGCGCACCAGCGACAGCTCGACCTGCAGCGGCGAGGCGCCGACGAGGCGCGCCATCTGCACTTCTGTCTTGATCTTGTTCGGCATGAGATTGAGAAGCCCGATCTGCAAGGGGCGGATATCCTGCCGGATCGCCACCGTCTCGGTCATCACCCGCACGCCCTCGTGAACGAGGGTTTCGAAGGCGGGGAGCGTATCGGGAATCTTGATGGGCATGTGTCACTCGATCGAAAAACAAAAACCGGCCGCAACAGTGTCGCAACCGGCCCACGGAAGGTTTTTCCTCGCGCGGCCCTTTAGCGACTTGTTTAACGTGGCTGCAAGCCGGCCGGCCAAATCACCACGAGGCGTTTAAATAGCGCTCCTTGCGCCACGAATCAATCCATGCCCGGAAACGGGCAAGGCCCGGATGCGGCTGGCATCCAGGCCTTGCTGCTTGAGAGAAGTCGGGCAGCTCAGTAGTAGCTGTAGTAGCGCTTCTTGTAGTAGACCTTGCCGCCCCAGTCGCCGCCCCAGCGATGGCCATAGTGGCCATAGTGGCGCTTGACGCGATAGTGCTTCCTGTAGCCGTGGTGGCCGTGGCCATAGCTCTTCCAGCCGTAGCTCTTGTGGCCGTAGCCATAGTAACCGGCCTCGGACGGGGCGGCGAAGGAAACGGCTGCGACGACGGCGACGACGGCCGAGATGATGAACTTGCGCATGGGACTCTCCTGATCTCTTTCGGGTTACAGGATGAACTCCTCTCATCCAGTGATCAGACTGTCTCATGGACCAGGACGCAGCGCTGTTTCGGATGGAACACGGCGCCGACATTCCTGATTTCAAGGTTTCCTAGCCCTCCAGCTCCTCGCGCAGCATCTCCAGCTCCAGCCATTCCTCTTCCATCGCCGTCAGCGAATGGCGCAGCTTCTCCATCTCCGCCGCCAGCTTGTTGAAGGTGGCGGGATCCTTGGTGAAGAGGGCCGGGTCGGCCATCTTCGCCTCGCGCGCGGCGATCTCCTTCTCCGCCTTCTCCATTTCCTTCGGCAGGTTCTCGAGGGCGAATTTCTGCTTGTAGGAGAGCTTTGCCTTACCCTTGCTTTCCGCCGGGGCCGCGGCGGATGACGTCTCGGCGGCCCTCGCCTTCTCGGCCTTTTCCGCCTTGCGTTTCTCCTCGATTGCGCCGCGACGCTGCGCCATCATGTCGGAATAGCCGCCGGCATATTCGATCCAGCGGCCATCCGGGTTTTCCGGGTCGGTCGGCGCGATGGTCGAGGTTACGGTGCGGTCGAGGAAGTCGCGGTCGTGGCTGACGAGCAGCACGGTGCCGGCAAAACCGGCGACGATTTCCTGCAACAGATCGAGCGTCTCGATGTCGAGGTCGTTGGTCGGCTCGTCGAGGATGAGAAGGTTCGTCGGCCGCGACAGGATGCGTGCCAGCATCAGGCGCGCACGCTCACCGCCTGAAAGGTTGCGGATGGGTGTGCGGGCCTGCTCGGGCTGGAACAGAAACTCCTTCATGTAGCCGGTGACGTGCCGCTGCTCGCCATTGACGAGCAGCGTCTCGCCGCGCCCGTCCGTGAGATAATGGGCAAGCGTGTCGTCGAGATTCAGGTCCTCGCGACGCTGGTCGAGCGTGGCGATTTCCAGGTTCGTGCCGAGTTTCACCGTGCCGCTGTCGGGCTCGAGCTCGCCGGTGAGCATCTTGAGCAGCGTCGTCTTGCCCGCACCGTTCGGGCCGACGAGACCGATACAGTCGCCGCGGTGGACGCGGATCGAGAACGGCGCGACAATTGTGCGCTCGCCATAGGTCTTGGTGATCTTTTCCGCCTCGATGACCAGCTTGCCGGATTCCTGCGCATCGGAAGCGCTGGCCTGTACGCTCCCCTGTGGCCCCTTGTGGCCGCGATAGCGGGCGCGCAGATCGTGAAGCGCACCGAGGCGGCGCATGTTGCGCTTGCGCCGGGCGGTAACACCGTAACGCAGCCAGTGCTCCTCGCGCTCGATCGCCTTGCCCAGCTTGTGCTGCTCCAGTTCCTCGGCCTCCAGCACCTCGTCGCGCCAGGCCTCAAAATGACCGAAGCCGCGGTTGAGCCGCCGCGACTGGCCGCGATCGAGCCAGACGGTGGCATTGGACACCTTTTCGAGGAAACGACGGTCGTGCGAGATGACGACGAGGGCCGAGCGGGTCGACTGCAACTCGCCTTCCAGCCATTCGATGGTCGGAAGGTCGAGATGGTTGGTCGGCTCGTCGAGGAGGAGAATATCCGGTTCGGGCGCCATCACCCGGGCCAGCGCCGCCCGGCGCGCCTCGCCGCCCGACAGCGACTTGGGATCCTCGCTGCCGTTGAGCCCCAGATGTTCGAGCAGATAGGTGACGCGATAGGGATCGTCGCTCGGCCCGAGGCCCGCCTCCGCATAGGCCGCAACCGTGTCGTAGCCGTCGAAATCCGGCGCCTGATGCAGGTAGCGGATCGTCGCGGAAGGATGGCGGAAGACCTCGCCGGACTGCGCTTCGGCAAGGCCGGCGGCGATCTTCATCAGCGTCGACTTGCCCGAACCGTTGCGGCCGACGAGAGAGATGCGGTCGCCCGGCTCCACCTGCAAGCTGGCGCCGGCAAGCAGCGGCGTGCCGCCGAAGCTGAGGAAAATGTCGTCGAGTTTGAGAATAGGCGGTGCCAAGGGTCAGGCTCCTGAAAGGTCGTAGGGCCGGGCGATGAGAATGGCGCGGCCGGTCGCAAGCGAAAGGCGGATCGGACCTTCCGCCACATTGGAAATGGTGCGCGACGAACCGAAGGGCAGCGAAAAGTCCTTCAGCGGATAGCGCGCATTGTCGATGGTGAGGCCCGAAAGCGGGGCAAGGCCGAGAATGGAGAAGAGGCTGCCTTTCGGAAGATCAATGGCGCGGCGGCCCGGCAGCAGTGGCCAGGCCTCCTCCTCGCCCGACGTGAGCTTGATGGTAGAGCCCTGCTCTTCCAGGAAGACGGCGTGCAGGAGATGCATCAGCGCATGGTCGCTGCGCTCCCCGCCGAGTGCGCCGGCAAGCAGGATAGTATGCGCCCCGCGCTCGGTCGCGACCGCAACGGCAAGCGCCCCGTCGGTTTCGTTCTTGGCAGCGGGATAGGGCTGGCGCTCGACCTGCGGCCAGGCGGCGACAAGCTCCGGCGAGGTCGAATCGAAATCGCCCACCCAGAGTTCGGGCACAACGCCGAGGCTTTGCGCGTGCCGCATGCCGCCATCCGCCGCAATAACGCGCGCGCCCGCCACGTCCGCGCGAAGACGCGGCGTCACGGCGAGTGCGCCTCCTAGAAGGACGACGAATTTCGGGTCTGTCGATACCGGCATGGTCATGGCTGATGCCCTTAGCGCATGTTCCCCAGAAAGGGAAAGATTTTGCATTCGAAGACAGGGAGCAGCCAGCAGGAGGGACATGAAACGCAAGAAGCGCGGGCAGAACCCGCGCTTCGATTTTATAAGGATCGTAGCCGTATCAGGCGGCGTTGCTCACCGCGGCACCCCGCGGGGAGAAGAGCAGCCGGTCGGAACCGGCGGTCACCTTGACGGTCGAACCGTCGGGGATGTCGCCGGCGAGGATCTTTTCCGCCAACGGATCCTGAAGATGCTTCTGGATCGCGCGCTTCAGGGGGCGTGCACCATAGACCGGATCATACCCCTTTTCGGCCAGCCAGTGCACAGCCTCCTCGTCAAGGTCGAGAACGATCTTGCGATCGACCAGGAGCTTGCGCAGCCGGGCCAGCTGGATATCGACGATCGCGCCCATTTCCGACCGCTTGAGGCGATGGAACAGGATGATCTCGTCCACCCGGTTCAGGAACTCAGGCCGGAATGCCATCTTCACCACATCCATGACCTGGTCGCGCACGCTGTCACTGTCCTCGTTCTCGCCGAGCGCGGTAAGATATTCCGCGCCGAGATTGGAGGTCATGATGATCATCGTGTTGCGGAAGTCCACGGTGCGGCCCTGGCCATCGGTCAAACGGCCGTCGTCGAGGACCTGCAGGAGCACGTTGAAGACGTCAGGATGCGCCTTCTCGATCTCGTCGAACAGCACGACCTGATAAGGCCGGCGGCGAACGGATTCGGTGAGCGCACCGCCTTCCTCATAGCCGACATAACCGGGAGGCGCGCCGATCAGCCGGGCCACCGAGTGCTTCTCCATGTATTCCGACATGTCCATGCGCTGGATCGCCGTCTCGTCGTCGAAGAGGAAGCGGGCGAGCGCCTTGGTCAACTCCGTCTTGCCGACGCCGGTCGGGCCGAGGAAGATGAACGAGCCGATCGGCCGGTTCGGATCCTGAAGGCCGGCACGCGCGCGACGCACGGCACGGGAGACTGCCTGAACGGCGTCGCCCTGCCCGACGACCCACTTGCCGAGTTCGTCCTCCATGCGCAGGAGCTTGTCGCGCTCGCCCTCCAGCATCTTGTCCACGGGGATGCCCGTCCAGCGGGAGACCACATGGGCGATGTTGTCGGGGGTCACGACCTCCTGCACCATCGGATCGACATCACCGGCATCGCGACCTTCAGCCTCCTCCAGCTCCTTTTCGAGCTTCGGGATGATGCCGTAGGCGAGCTCGCCCGCACGCTGGAACTCACCCTTGCGCTGCGCGATGGCGAGTTCGTTGCGCAGCTCGTCGAGCTGGCGCTTGAGGTCGGCAGCGCGGCCGAGTTTCGACTTTTCCGCCTGCCAACGTGCAGTGAGCGCGGAGGCTTCCTCTTCCAGCGCGGCAAGGTCGATCTCGAGCTTTTCGAGCCGATCCTGCGACGAGCGGTCGGTTTCCTTCTTCAGTGCTTCGCGCTCGATCTTCAGCTGAATGATACGGCGGTCGAGTTCGTCGAGCTCTTCCGGCTTGGAATCGACCTGCATGCGCAGCCGCGAGGCGGCTTCGTCCATCAGGTCGATCGCCTTGTCCGGCAGGAAGCGATCCGTGATGTAGCGGTTGGAAAGGGTCGCGGCGGCAACGAGAGCCGAATCGGATATCCGGACCTTGTGGTGCTGCTCGTACTTCTCCTTCAGGCCGCGCAGGATCGAGATCGTGTCCTCGACAGTCGGCTCGTCCACCATCACGGGCTGGAACCGACGGGCAAGGGCCGCGTCCTTTTCGACATGCTTGCGGTATTCATCGAGCGTGGTCGCACCGACGCAGTGCAGTTCACCGCGGGCAAGCGCGGGCTTCAGCAGGTTGGAGGCGTCCATCGCCCCATCCGCCTTGCCGGCGCCGACAAGCGTGTGCATCTCGTCAATGAACAGGATGATCTCGCCGTCTTCCGCCTGCACTTCGGCAAGGACAGCCTTCAGACGCTCCTCGAACTCGCCGCGATACTTCGCACCGGCGATCAGCGCGCCCATATCGAGCGCCATCAGCTTCTTGTCCTTGAGACTCTCCGGCACATCGCCGTTGACGATGCGCAAGGCAAGACCCTCGGCGATCGCCGTCTTGCCGACGCCGGGTTCACCGATGAGGACGGGATTGTTCTTCGTGCGGCGCGACAGGACCTGGATCGTGCGGCGGATTTCATCGTCGCGGCCAATGACGGGGTCGAGCCGGCCTTCGCGCGCATCGGCGGTGAGGTCACGGGCGAACTTTTTGAGCGAATCGAAACCCTGCTCCGCACTCGCCGTATCGGCGGTGCGCCCCTTGCGGATGTCGTTGATGACCTGGTTGAGCTTGGTCGCCGTGACACCGGCCTTGGCAAGAATCTCGGACGTCGCCGCGGATTTTTCGATCGCAAGTGCCAGAAGCAGGCGCTCGACGGTGACAAAACTGTCGCCGGCCTTCTTCGCGGCCTCTTCGGCGGTGGAGAATACCTTTGCAAGCGGCTGGGAGAGATAGACCTGGCCGTTGCCGCCGGACACCTTCGGCTGCTTGGCAAGGGCGGCGTCGTTGGCGATCCGCGCTTCGCGCGCATTGCCGCCGGCACGCTCGATCAGCGATGTTGCCATGCCCTGGTCGTCGTCGAGCAGCACTTTCAGGACGTGTTCGGGCGTGAACTGCGGGTTGCCGTCGGCAAGCGCCTTTGTCTGGGCGGATTGCAGGAAACCGCGAACGCGTTCGGAGTATTTTTCAATGTTCATCATTACCTCCAGGACTCGGCCGGCCCATCAAGGCACCGGTCGATGATTCAGGATAAGGCTCCCATCAAGGCGAACCTTTCATACATGCGACCCGCCCGGCCTTGCGACCGGTCAATCGCCTGAAGCGAATATGGTGGAGGTTTTTCCGAATTAAAGGGAGCGTCAGGCCGCCGGTCGAGATTTTTCGCAGGCGCCTTGCAAAACGCAAGAACCCGGCACGGGGCCGGGTTCCTCTACCGTATCGAAACGCCGTTATTCCGAGGCTTCGAGAGCCGGAGCGGCATCACCGGCGGGCTGTGCGCCCTCACCGGCAGCCTCAGCCTCGGCCTCGCCGCGGCGCGGACGGCGCGGGCGGGGCGTGCTGCGGCGACGGGCTGGCGCGCGGCCCGTGGCAGGCGCTGCAGCTTCGTCTTCGAGCGAAACTTCAGCCGGCGTACCCTCGATCACCGGCTGCGGGCCGGTGCCATCGATAACGGGCTGCTCGACGGCGACAGGGACCTTGGCGGCAGGGGCCTTGGCAACAGGAGCCTTGGCGACCGGAGCCGGCGCAGCGACGGCAACGGGTGCGGGCTCATCGACGGGCGCCGAATCGAATTCGTCGGAATCCCGGTCGAAACCATCGCGGTCATTGAAGTCGGTCCGCTCGGCATTGTCCGAACGCTCATCCCGCGGGAAGCGCTCCTGCATCTGCGCCTGAGCGGCTGCGATGATGCGGTTGTAGTGTTCGGCATGCTGCAGATAGTTTTCCGCCATGACGCGGTCGCCGGCGCTCTGGGCGTCCCGGGCAAGCGCTGAATATTTCTCGGCGATATGCTGGGCAGTGCCCCTGATCTTCACGTCCGGACCCGAACTGTCGTAGGTCCTCGTCAGGGGATTGCCACCCTTGCGGTGGTTATTGTTGTTATTGTTATTGTTATTGTTGTTATTATTGTTGTTGTTACGCCCGCGGCCGCGCTTGTTTTGCTGTCCTGGCCTCATATGTCACTCACCTAACGTATCGTGTCTTGATGATCATGTGTCTGCACGCTTGATCAGGCCATGCCAGATCAAGCGTCCTTACCCGCGGGCAAACCACGCCGGTCGGTGGTCCTGTCGCCGTAAGACGTCAAATTAACAGGTACCCGCACTAGGCAGTCTTCAACCCTAGCAACTCTTCGAGAGAGCAATCCTCGCGATCGGGTCATGCAGGAACGAATCCTTTGTGTCATGACCGCTTGCCCAGTGCGTGCCCGCAACCTAGCCCGCTTCCTTCCCGATTCCAAGCCTTTTCTTTGCAGCCGCAGAATTTGCTGCGCTTGTGCAGCAAAATTACAGGGCGGCCGCCTTTGAAAAGAGAAGAACACGGTCATTGCCGCCAAGATCCTGGATTGCGTCGATCCGCGAGAAGCCGCTTTCGCGCATGATGGCCGTGACCGCATCTTTCTGGTCGTAGCCGATCTCGTAGGCCACCAGGCCGTTTTCCTTTAGATGAACGCCCGCGCCGGCAGCGATTACGCGATAGGCATCGAGCCCGTCGTCTCCACCATCCAGTGCCAGTATCGGGTCGTGGAGCCGGACCTCATCGTCCAGCGTTTCGACCACGGAACTGACGATATAGGGGGGATTTGACACGATGATGTCGAACACCCCGGTCACGGCTGCAAACCAGTCGCTCTCGACCGTCTCAAACCGGTCGGCGATGCCATTGATATCGGCATTGCGCCGCGCCGTTTCAAGGGCACCGACCGAAAGATCGGCGCCGATCCCGGTCGCCACTGGCACGAGATCCAGAAGGGCAAGACAGATCGCACCTGTTCCGGTTCCAAGGTCGAGAATCCGGCAACCGCCCATCTCGCGCACGATCCGTTCCGCATGCGACACCAGCGCATCGACGAGGACTTCGGTATCCGGCCGCGGCTCCAGCGTCTCCGGCGACAGCACCAGGTCGAGTCGCGAGAAGGCCCGGCGGCCAAGGATGCGGTGGACCGGCTCGCGTGCGATGCGGCGGACAAGCGCGTCATCAATGGTCTGCCGCTCGGCCTCCCCCAAAGGCTGATCACCCCGCGTTATGAAGGATGTCGGCGTCAGGCCCAGCAAGCCCACAAGCAGCGTTCGCGCGTCGCCCGCAGCGTCGACGATCCCCGCTTCGGCCAACCGGCGCCGCGCCGCGGCCAGGACCTCGGCAAGCGTCGTACCACTCATCGGCCCTGTTCGCCGAGCTGGGCCAGAAGGCCGGCCTGGTAGTCGGCGACCAGCGCATCGACCACCTCGTCGATCTCGCCGACCATCATGCGGTCGAGCTTGTAGAGCGTCAGGTTGATGCGGTGATCCGTGACGCGGCCCTGCGGGAAATTGTAGGTGCGGATACGCTCGGAGCGGTCCCCGGAACCGACCTGGCTCTTGCGATCGGCGGAGCGCTCGCTTTCCGCGCGCTGGCGCTCGATGTCGTAGAGCCGAGAGCGCAGCACCTGCATGGCCTTGGCGCGGTTCTGGTGCTGTGACTTTTCCGAACTCGTCACGATGAGGCCGGTCGGCAGGTGGGTGATACGCACGGCCGAGTCGGTCGTGTTGACGTGCTGGCCACCGGCGCCCGACGAGCGCATCGTGTCGATACGGATATCCTCCGGCCGGATCTCGATATCGATCTCTTCTGCTTCCGGCAGCACGGCGACGGTCGCCGCCGAGGTGTGGATGCGCCCGCTCGCCTCCGTCTCCGGAACGCGCTGGACGCGGTGCACGCCCGATTCGAACTTCAGCTTGGCGAAAACGCCACGCCCGGTGATCGTCGCGATGATTTCCTTGAAACCGCCAGCCTCGCCTTCGCTGGAAGACAGGATCTCCACCTTCCAGCCATGGGCCGCGGCATACCGCTCATACATGCGAAAAAGATCGCCGGCGAAAAGCGCAGCTTCCGAACCGCCGGTACCGGCGCGGATTTCGAGGATCGCGCTCTTTTCGTCGGCGGCGTCCTTCGGGAGAAGCAGGATCTGCATCTCCTTTTCGAGGCCTTCCAACTGCTCCTTCAGCTCCGGCAGTTCCATTTCCGCAAGGTCGCGCATCTCCCGGTCCGTCGCCTTGTCGGCAAGCAGCACGTCGAGATCGGCGATCTCACCGCTGACCTTCTGGTATTCGCGGATCTTCGTCACGACCGGCTGGAGCTCGGAATATTCCGAGGCGAGACGCACATAGGTCTCCGAATCCGGCCCCGCCGACATGCGCGCCTCGATCTCGCCGAAACGGCGCTCGAGTTCACGCATCTTTTCAACGGGAAGCTTCGCCACCGTTCAAACTCCCGTCAAAAAATTCAAAGCGGAACGCCGTGCTCGGCCGCAAAGTCAGTAAGGATCTGGCGGACCGAGGCCGTCGGCCTGGTATCGTCGAGCGCCGGTGTCAGCACCGCTTCGAGTTTCGCCGCATCCAGCGACAACAGCATCGACTTGACCGGGCCGATCGCTGCCGGCGACATCGAGACCGAGCGGAAACCGATGCCAAGCAGCGCCATGGCCGAGATCGGCTTGCTCGCCATTTCCCCACACAACGTCACCAACGTGTCGTTGCGCAGGCCGGCGCGCACGATATCGCGCAGGATTCGCAGGAACGGCCGGCCGAGCGTGTCGAACCGATCGGAGACGCGGGCATTGCCACGGTCGACCGCCATGGCGAACTGGAAGAGATCATTCGAGCCGACAGAGACGAAATCAACCTCCGCCATCAACTCGTCGAGCTGCCAGAGCAATGCCGGCACTTCCAGCATGGCACCGAACTGCAGCTTCTTCGGCAACTGCTCGCCGATCTTCGACTGGCGCTGGATTTCCTTCTGCAAGAGGTCGCGGACCTCCTTCAATTCGGAAACCTCGGTCACCATTGGCAGCATCAGCCGGAGATCGGCGCCCGCCGCAGCGCGCAGCATGGCACGCAGCTGGGTGCGCAGCAGGCCCGGCCGGTCGAGCGACAGGCGGATGGCCCGCCAGCCGAGCGCCGGGTTTTCTTCCTCCGCCGCGCGGAAATAGGGCACCACCTTGTCGCCGCCGATATCGAGCGTGCGGAACGTCACCGGCCGACCGCCGGCATGTTTCAGCACGTTGCGATAGAATGACTCCTGCTCCTCGGCCTTCGGCATGGTCGAGGCGATCATGAACTGAAGCTCAGTGCGGAAAAGGCCAATGCCGGATGCGCCGGATTCATTGAGATGCGGCAGGTCGACGAGCAGACCCGCATTCATCTGGAGATTGATCGCGCGGCCGTCCTTCGTGACGGGCTCGACAGCGCGCAGCGCCCGGTACTGCTCCTGCCTGCGGGCGCGGAAGCGCACCTTTTCCTCATAGGAGCGCTGGAGGTCCGGCAGCGGTCGCAGATGCACCCGCCCGTCGTCACCATCGATGATGATCGGATCGCCGTTTTCCGCCAGCGCCACGGCACCCGCCGCCTGGCCGACCACCGGAATGCCCATGGCGCGCGCGACGATCACCACATGGCTGGTGACGGCGCCCTCCTCGAGCACCAGGCCGCGCACGTTCTCCCGCGGATAATCGAGCAGTTCCGCGGCCCCCATGGCGCGCGCAACGACGATCGCATCATTCGGGAAGCTGCTGGCCGAGAGTTTCGCACCATAGCCGGTAAGCTGGCGCAGAAGCCGGTTGGCGAGATCGTCGAAATCGTGCATGCGCTCGCGCAGGTACGGGTCCGTCAGGCGGATCATGCGCGCCTTGGTCTCGCTCTGCACGCGCTCGACCGCCGCTTCCGCGGTCAGGCCGTTGCGGATCGCCTCTTCGAGCTTCCTCACCCAGCCGCGGTCATGCGCAAACATGCGATAGGTTTCCAGCACCTCGCGGTGCTCGCCCTCCATCGACACCTCGCGGCGCGACAGCATGTCGTCGATGGAAATGCGCAAGGACCCCAGCGCTTCGGCGAGGCGACCGAGCTCGTGTTCGGAATCCTCGTTCAAAAGGTTCGTGACGACGATGCGCGGCTCGTGCAGCACGACATAACCGAGACCGATACCCTCACCGAAGCTCGCCCCTTCGATCGCGACGGGGCGGGACAGGTCCAGCTCGAGGCCGGGCTTGGTGAGCTTCTTCAGCTCGCCGGTCGCCACCATTTCCGCAATCACCATCGCCGTCGTTTCGAGCGCCTCCACCTCGTCTTCGCGGTAGGTGCGGCTCGCCCTGTTCTGCACGACAAGCACGCCGAGCGCCCTGCCGGTGCGCAAGATAGGAACGCCGAGGAAGGAGTGGTAGATCTCTTCGCCCGTTTCCGGCAGGTATGTGAAGGCAGGATGGGATTGCGCGTCAGAAAGGTTCAGGGGCCGCGCGGACGCGGCAATCGTGCCGACGAGGCCCTGGCCCATCTTGAGCTGAGCAAGGTGGACGGCACCGGGATTGAGACCCTCGGTCGCATAGAGTTCGAGCACGCCATCGGAGCGCAGCACGTAGACGGAACACACTTCCGCGACCATGTTCTGCGCGATCTGGCGCACGATCTGGTCAAGGCGCTCCTGCGGCTCAAGCGGCTCCGCCATGAGTTCGCGCAGCCGCTTGAGAAGAACGCGCGGACCCGCGGAGAGGTCTCTCATCGCGTGGCGTCTCCCGAAAATGACGTTACTCCGCCGGCGCGGGCTACGCCGGCGATCCCATGGATCGGCGCCGAGTCGGCCGGTCCTTACTTCTTATCGAGACCGTAGACGGAATGCAAAGTCCGAACGGCGAGTTCAACATAAGGACCGTCGATCAGGATGGAAATCTTGATCTCGGACGTGGTGATCGCCTTGATGTTGATGCCCTTCTCGGCGAGCGCGCGGAAAGCCGAGGCGGCAACGCCCGCATGGCTGCGCATGCCGATGCCGATGACGGAAACCTTGACGAGGCCCGTCTCGTGCTGGATCACGTCGAAGCCGACCTTCTCCTTGGCGCCGTCGAGAACCTTGAGCGCCTTCTCCACATCGCCGAACGGAACGGTGAAGGTCATATCGGTCTTCGAGCCGTCCTCGGAAATGTTTTGGACGATCATGTCGACATTGATATGCGCCTCGGCGAGCGGGCCGAAGATCGCGGCCGACACACCCGGCCGGTCGGCGACGCGGCGGAGCGAGATCTGCGCTTCATCCTTGGCATAGGCGATGCCGGTTACGACTTCCTGTTCCACGATCTCATCCTCATCACAAATCAGCGTACCGGGCGGGTTCAGAAGATCGCCCATGCCCGGCGCATCGGGATCCTCGAAAGAGGAACGAACGAAGGTGCGTACCTTGTGCACCATGGCAAGCTCGACCGAGCGCACCTGCAGAACCTTCGCCCCGAGCGAGGCCATTTCGAGCATTTCCTCGAAGGCGATCTTCTTGAGGCGGCGGGCCTTCGGCTCGATGCGCGGGTCCGTCGTGTAGACGCCGTCGACGTCGGTATAGATATCGCAGCGATCCGCCTTTACGGCAGCGGCGATGGCGACGGCCGACGTGTCCGAACCGCCGCGGCCGAGCGTCGCGACGCGGTTGTCCGGGCCGAGGCCCTGGAAGCCGGCGACGACAGCGACCTGGCCGGTACCCATGCGGCGAATGATTTCCGCGCCTTCGATGTCGAGGATGCGGGCAGCGCCGTGGGCGTTGTCGGTCTTGATCGGGATCTGCCAGCCCTGCCAGGATCGGGCATCGATGCCCATCGACTGGAGTGCGATAGCAAGAAGGCCGGCGGTGACGAGTTCACCGGAGGCGACGATCGCGTCATATTCGCGCGCGTCGTAGAAGGGCGAGTTGGCACCCGTGACCTTCGGCATGTTCTGCACCCAGGCGACGAGCTCGTTCGTCTTGCCGGACATGGCCGAAACGACGACCGCGACCTCATGGCCGGCATCGACCTCACGTTTCACGTGGCGGGCTACATTGTGGATACGGTCGAGGTCAGCGACGGACGTTCCGCCGAATTTCATCACGATGCGTGCCATGAGTGTATACCGCTATTCCAAATAATCGCGCGAGCGCGCGGGAGAAACCGCGGGGTCTCTTAGCGGAAGACCCCGCGCTGCGCAATGCATGGAATCCGGCAAACGGTCTTTCGTAGATCTAAGCCTTGCGGCCGATCCGGTAGACGAAGGCAGGCGGAACGTTGCGCAGCGTGCCCCCGATCCGGACAGCGGAGAGGCCAAGCCTGTCGAGCACGGCGCGCGGCACCGGGCAACGGAGGCCATACGTGAACTGATAGAGCGAAGCCCCCTCGCCAAGCCGCGCGAAGGTGCCGGCCAGGATTGCAAAAACCTTCTCCGGCCGCATGGAGAGCAGCGGCAGGCCGCTGATCGCCGCACCCGCGGGCACGGGGCAGAACCGGGCGATGCGCGCCGCATCCGTGCAGGCGATCTGCGCCTTCGGGAAGCGCTGCTGCAGCAGCGCCGCGAATTCCACCCCCATTTCGACGAGGACGATATCCTCCTCCGCAACACCGCGCCGCAGCAGCGCCCGCGTGAAGACGCCCGTTCCGGGCCCAAGCTCGATGACCCGGCCGGTCTGCGGCCCGATCTCCCGCACGATGAGATCCGCCAATGCCTTGCCGGACGGCGTGACCGAGGCGACCCGCAGCGGATCGCGCATCCAGGCGCGGAAGAAGTGATAGGCGTCCATCGTCAGGGCGGTCATTGCCGGTGCTCCACAACAGAAGGAAAGATGAGGCCGGTAAGGTCTTCCGACAACCGCCACAGCCGCGCGGCAAGGGCGGGATCGGTCGCGGCAGGCAGCGGATGCACATGCGAGGGCGCACCGCGCATCTCGCGAAACCCATCCGGGCCGATGAACTCGCCGCCGCGAAGACCAGCGGCCGTTGCCGCATGGAGCTGGTTCAGCACACCCTGCTCTGCATTCTGCGCGAGGAATCGGTTGCCGATACGCATGAAAAGACGCAGCGCGCCGGATGTCGCATTGGTCTGGAGATTGGTGTTGGAGTAACCGGGATGGGCGAGCACGCTGAGGAGCGGCAGGCAGGCCGCCTTGAGCCGGCGATCGAGCTCCAGCGCGAAAAGTACGTTGGCAAGCTTCTACTGGGCGTAGAAGGCGAGGCGGCCATAGGTCTTCTCGCCCTTGATATCCTCGAAATGGATACGGCCGCGGCGATGCAGCTCGGAACTGACGGTGACGACGCGTGCACCGGGCGCCGCAGAAAGCAGCGGCAGCAGGTGTAGCGTCAGTGCAAAATGGGCAAGGTGATTGACGCCGAACTGGGTCTCGTGGCCCTGCCGCGTCAATCCGCGCGGCGGCATCATGACACCGGCATTGTTGACGAGGAGATCGACTGGCCGGCCCTCGGCGGCGAGCCAGTCAGCAAAGGCCGCGACATTGGCGAGATCGGCAAGATCGAGCCGGCGGAGCACGACCTTGGCACCGGGAAGCTCGGCGCGAAGGCGGGTCAGCACCCGCTCCCCCCGGTCCGAATCCCGCGCGGTCATCACCACGTCGGCGCCTCTCCTCGCAAGCTCCCGAACGGTCAGGAAACCGAGGCCGCTATTGGCGCCGGTCACCACGGCAAGGCGACCGGCCTGATCCGGCATCTGCGAAAGGGTCCATGGTTCCCGCCTCGTCTCGGCGATTGCCACATCGGCTGCACGCACTATGATACCTCGCAGAAATCTGAACAGTGTTTACATTGTGCTAGCGCGCAATCTTTACACTGTAAAGATGACATATCTGTGAGGCCTGCCATGAACGAGAAAAAAACTGCCGAGCGCGGCTACCATCACGGCGACCTGCGCGACGCGCTGATCCGCGCCGCCGACGAACTCCTTGCCGAACGCGGCCTCGAAGGGTTCACTTTGCGCGAAACGGCCCGGCGGGCCGGGGTTTCACCCGCCGCACCCTCGCACCATTTCGGTGGCGCCGCCGGCCTTCTCACCGAAGTTGCCGCCCTCGGCTGGGCGGAGCTTGCGCGCCGTCTGGCGACTGCCGGCGAAACCGGCAGCACAGCCGAGCGCCTCAAGGCCCAGGGCGCCGCCTACGTGCGCTTTGCCGTGGATTTTCCCGGACGCTTCCACCTGATGTTCCGCCACGACATGCTGCTGCACGACCAACCCTCGCTCGACCAGGAGACAGGAGCAGCCTGGAATGCACTCGCGCGAACCGTGCTCGCGCTGCGCGGCCAGAAGGAAGGCGAGGAACTCGATGCCGAGGGCGAGGCCATGCTGATCGGCATCTGGTCGACGGCGCACGGCTTTGCCCACCTGACGCTCGACAAGAAGCTTTCCCGCATTGCGGAATGCGCCAGCGAGACGGACATGCTGGATACGCTCTTCCCCTCCATCATCGATACGCTCTGGGTGAAACGGCTCGGCTGAACGAAAAGGCCCGCACACCTTTCGGCACGCGGGCAAAGGGGATCGGATGATACGGCACGCCCGGCAGGGCCGCATCGCGACCGTGCCGGAAACGCCAGAAAGGATAGGCCGCGGGTAAAAAGATCGCCCGCGGCCGGTTCGCCTTACTTCTGCCAGCTCTTGACGAGTTCGTCGTAGTTGACCGTGAGCGGCTTTTCCTTCTCGTTCTCGATCTTCAACTGCGGCGCAAGGTTGCCCTTCGCGACGGCATCCTTGTTCCAGTATTCGAGATCGTGCTCTTCGGCGAGCTTCGGACCCATGTCGCCCATGACGCCGGCGCGCTCAAGGCGCTCCAGCACCTTTTCCTGCTCGGCGCAGAGCGAATCCATGGCTTCCTGCGCGGTCTTGGCACCCGAGGATGCATCGCCGATCGCCTGCCACCACAGCTGTGCCAGCTTCGGGTAGTCCGGGATGTTCGTGCCGGTTGGCGACCACTGAACGCGGGCCGGCGAACGATAGAACTCGATGAGACCGCCAAGCTTCGGCGCCCGCTCCGTGAAGGAGTTGTGGGCGATCGAGGATTCACGGATCAACGTCAGGCCGACATGGCTCTTCTTGACGTCGACCGTCTTGGAGACGACGAACTGCGCATAGAGCCAGGCGGCCTTGGCGCGATCGTCAGGCGTCGACTTCAAGAGCGTCCAGGAACCCACGTCCTGGTAGCCGAGCTTCATGCCGTCCTTCCAGTAGACGCCATGGGGCGACGGGGCAAAGCGCCACTTCGGGGTACCGTCCGCATTGACGACCGGCAGGCCCTCCTTCACGAAATCGGCGGTGAACGCCGTATAGGTGAACATCTGCTGGGCGACTTCACCCTGCGAGGGAACCGGACCGGATTCGGAGAAGGTCATGCCGCCGGCTGCTGCCGGTGCGTAGGCCTTCAGCCAATCGAGGTACTTCTGGATGGCGTAGACGGAAGCCGGACCGTTGGTGTCACCACCGCGGGCAACGCACGAACCGACCGGACGGGAGTTCTCATCGACCTTGACGCCCCATTCGTCGACGGGCTTGCCGTTCGGAATGCCCTTGTCGCCGTTGCCGGCCATCGAGAGCCAGGCGTCGGTGAAGCGCCAGCCAAGCGACGGGTCCTTCTTGCCGTAGTCCATGTGGCCATAGACCTTCTTGCCGTCGATCTCGCGGCCGGTGAAGAACTCGGCGATGTCCTCGTAAGCGGACCAGTTGACCGGAACGCCGAGATCGTAGCCATACTTCGCCTTGAAGTCCGCCTTGTTCTTCTCGTCGTTGAACCAGTCGTAGCGGAACCAGTAGAGGTTCGCGAACTGCTGGTCGGGCAGCTGGTAGAGCTTGCCGTCAGGCGCGGTCGTGAAGGACTTGCCGATGAAGTCATCAAGGTCGAGCGTCGGGTTGGTGACGTCCTTGCCCTCGTTCGCCATGAAATCGGTCAGCGAGCGGGCCTGCTGGTAGCGCCAATGGGTGCCGATCAGGTCCGAGTCGTTGACATAGGCGTCGTAGATGTTCTCGCCCGACTGCATCTGCGTCTGGAGCTTTTCGATGACGTCGCCTTCGCCGATCAGGTCGTGGGTGATCTTGATGCCGGTGATGGCGGTGAAGGCCGGCGCAAGGACCTTCGATTCGTATTCATGCGTGGTGATCGTTTCGGAGACGACCTTGATCTCCATGCCGGCGAACGGCTTTGCCGCATCGACGAACCACTGCATTTCCGCTTCCTGGCCGGCACGGTCGAGCGTGGACAGGTCGCCGATTTCCGCATCGAGGAATTTCTTCGCGGCATCCATGTCCGCGAATGCGGAGCCGGTGAACGCCAGCAGCATGACTGCCGTCGTCGTCAGAAGTTGCTTTCGCATATTGATCCTCCCTTGGGGTTTTGCGATTGCATCTGCGAAGGCCCCTATCTCCCCGGGGCCCCCATTTTCTTTGCCTAGACGAAGCGGAAAACGCCGATGGCGTAGACCACAGACAAGGCAAGAGCCCACCACAGGTTGGGGCCGACGAGCCCCAGCCATGCGAGATGAATGAACGCCGAGCCGAGCAGCGACACGAAGAGCCGGTCGCCACGGGTCGTCTCGAAGCGCAGGATGCCGACGCGCGGGGATCCGCCCGGGCGGGCATATTCCCACACTGCCATCAGCGCGATCAGCGTGAAGATCGTCAGGAAGAACATGGCCGTCGGGAACGACCAGGCCATCCAGCCGCCTGGAATGAGCGAGGCGAACCAGTCGCGTGCGCCGTCCTTGACGGGGATCGCCATGACGAGGAGGCCGGTGAGGACGGCGTAGGTGGCAAGCACGGCGGCAAGCGCCACCGGCCAGCGGTTGGTGCGGCTTACGACAGCGGCCATCAGACCCTCCCCAGGGCAAAGCCCTTGGCGATATAATTGCGGACGAAATAGATGACGAGCGCGCCGGGAATGATGGTCAGAACCCCGGCGGCAGCGAGCACGCCCCAGTCCATGCCGGAAGCCGAAACCGTACGCGTCATCGTGGCGGCGATCGGCTTGGCGTCCGTCGTCGTCAAGGTGCGGGCAATCAGCAGCTCGACCCAGGAGAACATGAAGCAGAAGAAGGCGGCGACGCCGATGCCCGATGCGATCAGCGGCACGAAGATCTTGGCGAAGAATTTCGGGAACGAGTAGCCGTCGATATAGGCGGTCTCGTCGATTTCCTTCGGCACGCCGGACATGAAGCCTTCAAGAATCCAGACGGCGAGCGGCACGTTGAACAGGCAGTGCGCGATGGCAACGGCGATATGCGTGTCGATCAGGCCGAAGGCGGAATAGAGCTGGAAGAACGGCAGCGCGAAGACGGCTGGCGGCGCCATGCGGTTGGTCAGCAGCCAGAAGAACAGGTGCTTGTCGCCGAGGAAGCGGTAACGCGAGAAGGCGTAGGCCGCCGGCAGCGCCACGGCGACCGAAATAACCGTGTTCAAGACCACGTAGATGATCGAGTTGAGATAGCCGTTGTACCAGGCCGGATCGGTAAAAATGACCGCGTAGTTCCGGAGCGTCGGCGACTGGGGCCAGAGCGAGAAGGCGCCGGTGATTTCCTGGTTCGTCTTGAAGCTCATGTTGACGAGCCAGTAGATCGGCAGCATCAGGAAGACGATGTAGAGCGTCGGCACGAGCCAGGAGAGGCTACGCTTCGAGCCGGCCCCGGCCTTTGCACCGGCGCTGGTTGTGGCGCTTGCCTGGATGGAGCTTGCAGTGGTTGCCTGTGAGGTCATGGTTTCCTCCCTCACGCCTGTTCGTCGCTGCTGGTCATGACCGTGTAGAAGATCCACGACAGCAGCAGGATGATCAGGAAGTAGATGATGGACATGGCCGCGGCCGGGCCGAGGTCGAACTGGCCGATCGCCATCTTGACGAGGTCGATCGACAGGAAGGTCGTCGAGTTGCCCGGGCCGCCGCCGGTGACGACGAAGGGCTCCGTATAGATCATGAAACTATCCATGAAGCGCAGCAGGAAGGCAATCAAAAGGACGCGCTTCATCTTGGGCAGCTGGATGTAGCGGAACACGGCCCAGCGCGACGCGCCGTCGATCTTGGCCGCCTGGTAGTAGGCCTCCGGGATCGAGACGAGGCCGGCATAGCACAGGAGCACGACAAGGCTCGTCCAGTGCCAGACGTCCATGACGATCAGCGTCAGCCAGGCGTCGAAGACGTTGTTGACGTAGTTGTAGCTGATGCCGAGCGCATCGAGCGTGCGGCCGAGCAGGCCGATATCGACGCGGCCGAACACCTGCCATATCGTGCCGACGACGTTCCACGGGATGAGCAGCGGTAGCGCCATCAGCACGAGGCAGACCGGTACGCCAAGCCCCTTCTTGGGCATGTTGAGCGCAATCAGGATGCCGAGCGGGATCTCGATGGACAGGATGATGCCGGAGAACAGCAGGTTGCGGCCGAGCGCCTGCCAGAAGCGATCGGATTCCAGCACGTCGGAAAACCAGCCGACGCCGTTCCAGAAGAACTGGTTGTTGCCGAACGTGTCCTGAACCGAATAGTTCACCACCGTCATCAACGGGATCACCGCCGAGAAGGCGACGAGCAGCAGGACCGGCAGGACCATGAACCAGGCCTTGTTGTTCCAGGTCTTGTTCATCGTCAGCCCTCCCTGCCGACACGCCACGAATCGGCGTAGATGTTGATGGCCGCAGGATCGAAGGTCACGCGCGGCTCGGCCGGGATTTCCCCGTCTTCAGGGACGACGATGGCGATCGGCTTGCCGGCAAATTCGGCACGCACGATCTTCTGCCGGCCGATATCCTCGACCTTGCTGATCGAAACCGGCATGCCGTCCCGCGACAACGAAATGAACTCCGGGCGGATGCCGAGTTCGGTTTTTGCACCAGCAGCGACCTGCGGCTTGTAGTCGAGGTCAAGCGTCTGTTCACCGACCTTGATGCTGCTGCCGTCGATGACGGCCGGCAGCACGTTCATGCCCGGCGAGCCGATGAAGTAACCGACGAAAGTGTGGCTCGGCTTCTCGAAAAGCTCGGCCGGCGTGCCGATCTGCACGATCTGGCCGTCATACATGACGACCACCTTGTCGGCGAAGGTCAGCGCCTCGGTCTGGTCGTGCGTGACATAGACCATGGTAAAGCCGAACTGCCGGTGCAGCTTTTTCAGCTGCGAGCGCAGCACCCATTTCATGTGCGGGTCGATGACGGTCAGCGGCTCGTCGAAGAGGATCGCGTTGACGTCGTTGCGTACGAGGCCACGACCGAGTGAGATCTTCTGCTTCTGGTCTGCGGTAAGGCCGCGCGCGGTCTTCTTCGCCCAGCCGGCGAGATCGATCATTTCCAGAATTTCACGCACGCGGCGGTCGACTTCGGGCTCCGCAACGCCGCGATTGCGCAGCGGAAAGGCCAGATTGTCGTAGACCGTCATCGTGTCGTAGATGACCGGGAACTGGAAGACCTGCGCGATGTTGCGCTGTTGCGTCGAGAGGTACGTGACATCCTTGCCATCGAACAGGATGCGTCCCTCCGACGGCTGCAACAGGCCGGAGATGATGTTGAGCAGCGTGGTCTTGCCGCAACCCGAAGGACCGAGCAGCGCGTAGGCGCCACCGTCGTTCCACTCGTGATGGACTTCCTTCAGGGAGTAGTCCGCCTCGGACTTCGGCTTTTCGCCGTAGGCGTGACGGATATGGTCAAGGGTAATGCGTGCCATGGTCTCCTCCTCAGGCCGCCGCGGCCGCAGGTTCCGCGATCGCCCTGCCATCCGTGCCGAACGCCATCAGGTGGCGCGTGTCGACATGGACGGCGATGACCGCGTCCGGCTCGATGTCGTGGATGCCCGGCGAGAGCATGACCCAGCGGCTGCCCTCGAACTCGATGTGAATGAAGCTTTCCGAGCCGGCGATTTCCGAGATCGCCGTGCGCACCTGAAGGCTTGCGGATGCCGGATGCTGGCTGGTGAGCGCCAGATGATGGGGATGGAAAGCGATGGTGCAGGGGCCATCCGGCAGGGCGGAAAGATGCGCCGGCACCGGCAGCACGGGCTTGCCGCCGATCTCGAACCGGTCGCCGGTCTTCAGCACCTGCATCGTGTTGAGCGGCGGGTCTGCGAAGGTACGGGCGGTCAGAAGATCGTTCGGGCGGCGATAGACGTCGATGGTGCGGCCGAACTGGGTGATGCAACCTTCCGCGAGTGCCGCCGTGTTGCCGCCGAGAAGTAGCGCCTCGGAGGGCTCCGTCGTCGCATAGACGAAGATCGCGCCGGAGGCGGCGAAGATTTTCGGCAGTTCGAGGCGCAATTCCTCGCGCAGCTTGTAATCGAGGTTGGCGAGCGGCTCGTCGAGCAGCACGAGGCTGGCATTCTTGACGATGGCGCGGGCAAGCGCCGTGCGCTGCTGCTGGCCGCCGGAGAGGTTGAGCGGCGTGCGGTCGAGATACGGCGTCAGCTTCAGAAGATCCGCCGCCTTGCGCACTTCCCGATCGATCGTCGCCGTATCCGCACCCTTGATGCGCATCGGCGAGGCGATGTTCTCATAGACGGTCAGCGCCGGGTAGTTGATGAACTGCTGATAGACCATGGCGACGCCGCGATCCTGCACGCGCACGCCCGTCACATCCTTGCCGTCGAACCAGACGGAACCGGAAGTCGGCTTGTCGAGGCCGGCCATCAGCCGCATCAACGAGGTCTTGCCCGACAGCGTCGGGCCGAGCAGCACGTTGAGCGAGCCGCGCTCGAGCACGAGGTTGGTCGGATGGATGTGCGTTTCCGCCCCCGCCACCTTCGTGATGTTCTTAAGTTCCAGCATTCCTGTCTCCGTCGTTCCTCCCAGCCACCGGAAAAGGCCGCTAGTGGGGGGCCGCCTGTGCGACCGCCATGTACTCTTCCAGCGCGGCCGCTTCGTCAGCCGTCAGATGCAATCCGCGTTTGGTCCGCCGCCACAGCACGTCCTCGGCATGCCGGGCCCACTCTTCCGTCATCAGCCAGCGCACTTCGCGCTCATAGAGATCGCTGCCGAAATGCCGCCCGAGGTCGTCGATCCCTTTTGCACCATCCAGCATCACCGACGCCCGCGTGCCGTAAAGCCGCACGAGCCGGCGGGCATGGGCCGGAGTGAGGAAGGCGAACCGCGCGGAAAGCGCCTTCACCTCGGCATCGAACCCGTCGGCCTTGAAATCGCCGCCGGGCAGGCGCGAGCCGGCCGTCCAGCGATCCCCCTTCACGCCGATCGCATCCCCGATCTTTTCCAGCGCCGATTCGGCGAGACGCCGGTAGGTGGTGAGCTTGCCGCCGAAGATGTTGAGCAACGGTGCCTGACCATCGCTGCCCTCGACCTTCAGTACGTAGTCGCGTGTCGCTTCCTGCGCCTTGCTGGCGCCGTCGTCGAAGAGCGGACGCACGCCGGAATAGGTCCAGACAATGTCGTTCCGCGTTACGGGTTCGGCGAAATACTCGCTCGCCGAGGCGCAAAGATAATCGATTTCCGCGTCGCTGATGCGAACATCTCGGGGATCGCCCTGATAGTCCCGGTCGGTCGTGCCGATCAGCGTGAATTCTTCCTGGTAGGGAATGGCGAACATGATACGCCCGTCCGGGTTCTGGAAGAAGTAGGCGCGCGGATCGGAGAACTTCTTCTTCACGACGACGTGGCTGCCCTGCACGAGGCGAACATTGTGCACGTCGTTGCGACCGAAGGCAGAGGAGAGAACCTTGTCGACCCAGGGACCTGCCGCATTGACCAGCATGCGCGCGCGGACGGTTTCACGCGCCCCCGTCTCGACATTCTCCGTCTCGACATTCCAGTGGCCGTTTTCGCGGCGGGCAGTGACGACCTTCGTGCCGGTGCGGATATCCGCACCGCGATCGGCAGCGTCGCGGGCATTCAGGACAACGAGGCGCGCATCGTCCACCCAGCCGTCGGAATATTCGAAAGCCTTGCGGAAGAGTTTCTTCAGCGGCCCGCCCGCCGGGTCCTTCGCTAGGTCGAGCGTGCGGGTGGCCGGCAAAAGCTTGCGCCCGCCAATATAGTCATAAAGGAACAGGCCGAGGCGGATGAGCCAGGCGGGACGCAGACCGCCCTTCTGGAAAGGCAGCACGAAACGCATCGGCCAGATGACGTGCGGCGCCATGGCCCAGAGCACTTCGCGCTCCATCAGCGCCTCACGCACCAGACGGAACTCGTAGTGTTCGAGATAGCGCAGGCCGCCATGGATGAGTTTGGTGGAGGCCGAGGACGTGCCCGACGCGAAATCCTTCATCTCGGCAAGCACGACCGAATATCCACGGCCCGCCGCATCGCGTGCGATGCCGCAGCCATTGATGCCGCCACCGATAACGAAAATATCGCGGATCACGTCGCCGTTCAAAGTCCCCTCCCATTTCGCATCGCACAAATTTGCGCAGTTGCGAAAGCCAGTGGAGTTAAAACGAAAACATTTCGAATGTCAAACGAATGCGGGCGAAAACGCCATTTCCCCGTTCAATGGGGAGAAGCCGTCTCCACGAGACGCACGTCATGCTCCTGGCAAATGCTGCGAATACCCTCGAAAGGACAGCTGTCCGTGATGAAGGTATGGACCTGCGAGAGGTGGCCGATGCGGACCGGCGCTGTTCTTTCGAATTTCGTCGAATCCGAAACCAGAATGACGTGGCGTGCATTGGCAATGATCGCCTGCGCCACCTTCACCTCGCGATAGTCGAAATCGAGCAGCGCACCGTCTTCGTCGATCGCGGAAACACCGATGACCGCGTAATCCACCTTGAACTGGCGGATGAAATCGACCGCCGCCTCGCCGACGATGCCGCCATCCGCCCCACGCACGACACCGCCCGCGATCACCACCTCGATCGAGGGATAGACGCGCAAGCGATTGGCGACGTTGATATTATTGGTGATGACCATCAGCTCCTTGTGCTCGAGCAGCGCCTCCCCCACAGCTTCCGTCGTCGTGCCGATATTGATGAAGAGTGAGGAATTGTCCGGGATCATGGCGGCGGCGGCGCGGCCGATCGCCTGTTTTTCCGGCGCAGCGATGGAGCGGCGCGCCTCGTATTTGACGTTCTCGTTGCCGCTCGGGAACAACGCCCCGCCATGGATGCGCGTCAGGACCTTGTTGTCGCAGAGATCGTTGAGATCCTTGCGGATGGTTTGCGGCGTCACGGAGAAGCGCGCCGCAAGGTCCTCCACGAGCACGCGGCCCTCGGCCTTGGCGAGATCGAGGATCTCCGCCTGGCGACCTGTCAGAAACATCGGCTCCTCCCATTGCTTTCGTTTGTTTTCATAATATGCAAAAACGAAAGCACATCAATTGATCTGCCGCGCCTTCTTGGAGTGCGCCCCACTTTTTGTGATACTGGGCAGGCAGCAGGTTGCGGCCAGCATCAGGAGGAAAGCACATGTTTCATCCAGCCTTGTTCAAGGGCGCCAATGTCGTCGTGACGGGTGCAGGGCGCGGCATCGGTCTGGAGATCGCGCGGCAGTTCCTCGATTGCGGCGCCCATGTGCTGCTGCATGGCGGGCGAGCGCCGACCGGCCCGCTGCCCGATTTCCTGGAAAACGCCGTCGCAGAAGCCCGTGCCCACATCGTCTATTCCGACTTCCTCGTCGAAGGCGGCATCGGCGCGATCCTGCAGCGGGTGGACAGCCTCTTCCCGCATATCGACGTGCTCATCAACAATGCCGGCACCATGGTCGGCCGCTTCCCCGCCGCCGAATTGACGGACGAGCAGTACGAAACCGTCGTGCGCCTCAACCAGACCTCCGTCGTCGAGGTGACGCGCGCGCTGCTGCCATCGCTGCGCCGGGCACCGGGCGGCGCCATCGTCAACACGGTTTCGATCTCGGCGCTGACCGGGGGCAGCCCCGGATCGGCGATCTATTCGGCAACCAAGGCTTTCGTCTCGACCTATTCCAAGGGCCTGGCGCGCGAGCTCGCGCCTGATGGCATCCGTGTCAATTGCGTCTCGCCGGGTACGATCACCACCGACTTCCATTCACGCTACTCGTCGGCTGACAAGCTCGAGGCAACGCGAAAGACCATCCCGTTGCAGCGGCTCGGCACCGCGGAGGATTGCGCCCCCGCCTATCTCTTCCTGGCCTCGAAGGCGCTGTCCGGCTACATCACCGGCCAGGTACTGGAAGTGAACGGCGGCCAGCTGATCTGCTGAAGCCAGCCGGCCGTTGGCACCGGTCAGGCGTTGAGATCGATGACGACGCGGCCCTTCACCTTACCCTCAAGGATCCTGCCGGCCAGCGCCGGCAGGTCGGAGAGCCGGTGCTCCACCACCATCGCCTCCAGCTTGTCCATCGGAAGGTCGGCGGCGATGCGGTTCCAGGCGTCGACACGCTGGTCATAGGGCCGCATGACCGAATCGATACCAAGCAGGCTGACGCCGCGCAAAAGGAACGGAATGACCGTGAAGGACGGCACCGCCGCGCCGGCCGCAAGGCCCACCGAGGCGACCGCACCGCCATATTTCATCTGCTTGAGCACGCACGACAGCATCTCGCCGCCGACCGCGTCGACGGCGCCGGCCCAGCGCTCCGATTCGAGCGGCTTGCTACCCGCTTCAGACAATTCACCGCGGTCGACAATGGTTTCGGCGCCGAGTTCCCTGAGGTAGTCCGCCGTTTCCGGCCGCCCCGTCACGCCGGCGACCGAATAGCCGAGCCGCGCCAGCAGTGCGACCGCCACCGAGCCGACGCCGCCGGCCGCACCCGTTACCAGGACCTCGCCCTTCAGCGGAGAGAGCCCGGCCTTTTCCAGCGCGATGACGGACATCATGGAGGTAAGCCCAGCCGTGCCGATCGCCATGGCCTGCCGGGTCGAAAGCTCCGCCGGCAACGGCACCAGCCAGTCGGCCTTGACCTTCGCGCGCGTCGCGTAACCGCCCCACCAGATCTCGCCGACCCGCCAGCCGGTCAGCACCACACGATCGCCTGGCCGGTAGCGCGGATCATCGGAGGCTTCGACGGTGCCGGCGAAATCGACGCCCGGCACGTGCGGAAAGCTGCGCACCAGACCGCCCTTGCCGGTGATGCAGAGCCCGTCCTTGTAGTTGAGCGTCGAATATTCGACGGCAACGGTGACATCGCCGGCCGGAAGCCGCGAATCCTCCAGGTCCTGGATCGATGCGGAAACCGCGCCATCCGCCCCCTTTTCCACCAACAATGCCTGGAACGTCATCGCTTTCTCCTCGTGCGCATCCATTCGCCCCAGATATAGGGCGCGGGGCATTGGTGCCGCCACTGTTCTTTTGTATCAAGGACGCGGAGGGACGGGATGATAGACAAGCTCGAATACTTCATTGCGCTCGCCCGCGAGAAACATTTCGCCCGGGCGGCGGAAGAACTCGGCATCTCGCAGCCGACGCTTTCGGCGGCGATCCGCCAGCTGGAGGACCAGCTGGGCGTGATGCTGGTCGTGCGCGGCTCGCGCTACCAGGGCCTGACGCCGGAAGGCCAGCGCGTGCTCGAATGGGCCCGCCGCATTGTCGGCGACACGCGCACCATGCGTGAGGAGATGCGCGCGGCGCGCAAGGGTCTTTCCGGCCATATCCGCCTTGCCGCCATTCCGACGACGCTCGCCATGGTGCCCCGCATCACCGCACCCTTCCAGGAAAAGCACCCGGACGTCACCTTCTCCATCGTTTCCACCACCTCCATCAAGATCCTCGGCCTCCTGGAGAATCTGGAGATCGACGCCGGCCTCACCTATCTCGAAAACGAGCCGCTCGGCCGCGTTACCAGCGTACCACTGCTGCACGAGCACTATTGCCTCGTCACCGCCCGCGGCACGCCCTTTGCCGATCGCAAGACCGTGACCTGGCAGGAGGCCGGAAGCGTTCGGCTTTGCCTATTGACCGCCGACATGCAGAACCGTCGCATCATCAACCGGCACTTCGCCGAAGCCGGCGTTTCGGTGGAGCCCTCGCTGGAGGCCAATTCGATGATCGTGCTGTTCTCCCATGTGCGCACGGGGCGCTGGGCGAGCATCATGCCGCGAAATGTTGCAAAATCATTTGGATTTCCTGACGAAATAAGTATAGTTTCCCTCGTCGATCCCGAGCCGCACCACACCGTCGGCCTTGTCGCCACCCATCGTGAGCCCTTTACCCCGCTCGTATCCGCCCTGCTGCACGAAGCCCGTGTGCTGGCGGAAAAGGGGATCGATTGATAGGATTTTTCTATCGGCCAACGGCTTTGCTTTATTGACCGGTCGTCTCCCGGCTGAGAAGCTGTTAGAACAAGCGCGTGGATCGACAGGGTTCCGGTCTTCGCCGAGCAGTTTCAATGGTATCGGCGCGATGGAACCCCTGACACCTTGCGGTTCATTCGTGTCGGTTGGGAGGCCTGACGATGAATGTGCACGTATCCGGCAGCGATGTCGGCGCAAGAACGCTGGCGATCGTCAGCGAACTGAAGGGGCTCGAAGGGCCGCTTCTTCCCATCCTGCACGAAATTCAGGCGGAGTTCGGCTTCGTGCCGCACGAGAGCCTGCCGGTGATCGCCCGCGAGCTCAACCTGTCGCGTGCCGAGGTGCATGGCGTCGTCACCTTCTACCACGACTACCGCGACCACCCGACCGGACGGCATGTGCTGAAGCTCTGTCGCGCCGAGGCCTGTCAATCGATGGGCGGAGATGAACTGGCGGAGCGCGTGAAGGCGCTGCTCGGCATTGATTTCCACCAGACGACGCTGGACGGCGCCGTCACGCTCGAACCCATATACTGTCTCGGGCTCTGTTCCTGCGCACCCGCCGCAATGCTCGACGGCGAGGTGCATGGACGGGTCGATGCGGATCTGGCGAAGGAACTCGTCGCGGAGGCACGCCGATGACCGTTCGCATCTATGTTCCCCGCGATGCCGCTGCGCTGGCGCTTGGCGCCGACCGCGTCGCCCAGGCCTTTTCCCGTGAGGCGGAGGCCCGCAAGCTCGACATCACGATCGTGCGCAACGGCTCGCGCGGCATGCACTGGCTGGAGCCGCTGGTCGAGGTCGAGACGGCTGAAGGCCGCATCGCCTACGGCCCCGTCAAACCCGCCGACGTGCCCGCCTTGCTCGACGCCGGCCTGCTGGACGGCAAGGCCCACCCGCTCTGTCTTGGCGGAACGGAAGAGATTCCGTTCCTGAAGAACCAGACCCGCCTCACTTTCGCGCGCTGCGGCGTCATCGATCCCGTCTCGCTTGAGGACTACAGGGCCCATGGCGGTCTGCGAGGCCTCGAAAAGGCCATCGCGATGGCTCCTGCTGATGTCGTCAAGGAAGTCACCGATAGCGGCCTGCGCGGCCGCGGCGGCGCAGGCTTCCCGACAGGCATCAAGTGGAAAACCGTGCTCGATGCCCCCGGCGACAAAAAATACATCGTCTGCAATGCCGACGAGGGCGACAGCGGCACCTTCGCCGACCGCATGATCATGGAGGGCGATCCCTTCGTTCTGATCGAGGGCATGGCGATCGCCGGCCTCGCCACCGGCGCCACCAAGGGCTACGTCTACACCCGTTCCGAATATCCACACGCCATCGCCATGATGAACGACGCCGTTATCGTCGCGCGCGCCGCCGGCGTGCTCGGTCCGTCCGTGCTCGGCTCCGGCAGGGCGTTCGACATGGAGATCCGTGTCGGCGCGGGCGCCTATGTCTGCGGCGAGGAGACGGCACTGCTCAACAGCCTGGAGGGCAAGCGCGGCATCGTGCGCGCCAAGCCGCCGCTGCCGGCCCTGCAGGGCTTCATGGGCCGCCCCACCGTGGTCAACAACGTCATCTCGCTTGCCTCCGTGCCGATCGTAATGGACAAAGGCGCCGCCTACTACCGCGATTTCGGCATGGGCCGCTCGCGCGGCACCATCCCGATCCAGATCGCCGGCAACGTCAAGCATAGCGGACTCTATGAAACCGCCTTCGGCCTGACGCTCGGCGAGATCGTCGACGCCATCGGCGGCGGCACCGCCACCGGCCGGCCGGTTCGCGCCGTGCAGGTCGGCGGCCCGCTCGGCGCCTATTTCCCGCGCGCCCTGTTCGACACGCCCTTCGACTACGAGGCTTTCGCCGCGAAGGACGGCCTCATCGGCCATGCCGGCATCACTGTCTTCGATGACACGGTCGACATGCTGAAGCAGGCACGCTTCGCCATGGAATTCTGTGCCGTCGAAAGCTGCGGCAAGTGCACGCCCTGCCGCATCGGCTCGACGCGCGGTGTCGAGACCGCCGACAAGATCGCCCAGGGCATCGAGCCGGAGAAGAACCGCGAACTGCTCGCCGACCTCTGCAACACCATGAAGTTCGGTTCGCTCTGCGCGCTCGGCGGCTTCACGCCCTATCCTGTCATGAGCGCCATGACGCATTTCCCGGAGGATTTTTCCCCGGCCCCGATGGTGGAGGCGGCGGAATGAGCACACCGGAAAAGGTCAAAGGCCCGGCATCCTACTTCCCTTCGATCGAGAAGACCTACGGTCAGCCGATCGAGCACTGGAAGGAGATCATCCGCGCACAGGACGGCAAGGCGCACATGCAGATCGTCGCGTTCCTCAAGGAAGCGCACGGTCTCGGCCATGGCCATGCCAATGCACTCGTCGCGGCGACGCTCGCCGAGACGAAGTCGTAGCAACAAATGAAGTCGCCGCCATCAGCGGCGCAACGGATTGACCCGGAGGTTCTCATGCCCCTCGTTCCAGAAATCGACTTCGGCACTCCCGCCTCCCGCTCGGAAAAGATGGTGACGCTCACCATCGACGGGAACGAGATCACCGTTCCAGAGGGCACCTCCATCATGCGCGCCTCGATGGAGGCCGGTATCCAGGTGCCAAAACTCTGCGCCACCGACATGGTGGATGCCTTCGGCTCCTGCCGGCTCTGTCTCGTCGAGATCGAGGGCCGCAACGGTACCCCGGCCTCCTGCACGACCCCGGTGGCGCCCGGCCTCGTCGTCCACACCCAGACGGGCCGGCTGAAGGACATCCGCAAGGGCGTGATGGAGCTCTACATCTCCGACCATCCGCTCGACTGTCTCACCTGTGCGGCGAATGGCGACTGCGAACTGCAGGACATGGCCGGAGCCGTGGGCCTGCGCGACGTGCGCTACGGCTACGAGGGCGACAACCACGTCAAGGCACGCAACAATGGCGAAGCCAATGCCCGCTGGATGCCGAAGGACGAATCGAATCCCTATTTCACCTACGATCCGTCGAAATGCATCGTCTGCTCGCGCTGCGTGCGGGCCTGCGAGGAGGTTCAGGGTACCTTCGCGCTGACCATCGAGGGCCGCGGCTTCGACAGCCGCGTTTCGCCCGGCATGCACGAGCATTTCCTCGAATCCGAATGCGTCTCCTGCGGCGCCTGCGTGCAGGCCTGCCCGACGGCGACGCTGACGGAAAAATCCGTCATCGAGATCGGCCAGCCGGAGCATTCCGTCGTCACCACCTGCGCCTATTGCGGCGTCGGCTGCTCCTTCAAGGCGGAGATGCGCGGTGAGGAACTGGTGCGCATGGTGCCCTGGAAGGACGGCCAGGCGAACCGCGGCCATTCCTGCGTCAAGGGCCGCTTCGCCTACGGCTACTCGACCCACAAGGAGCGCATCCTCAACCCGATGATCCGCGAGAAGATCTCGGACCCGTGGCGCGAGGTGACCTGGGATGAGGCCTATGCCCATGTCGCCGCCGAATTCCGCCGCATCCAGTACCAGTACGGTCGTGATTCGGTCGGCGGCATCACCTCCTCGCGCTGCACCAACGAGGAGACCTTCCTCGTCCAGAAGCTGATCCGCGCCGGTTTCGGCAACAACAATGTCGATACCTGCGCCCGCGTCTGCCATTCGCCGACGGGCTATGGCCTTGGTCAGGCCTTCGGCACCTCCGCCGGCACGCAGAACTTCGACAGCGTCGAGCACACCGACGTCGTCATCGTCATCGGCGCCAACCCGACGGACGGCCATCCGGTCTTCGCCTCGCGCCTCAAGAAGCGCCTGCGCCAGGGTGCCAAGCTGATCGTCATCGATCCGCGCCGCATCGATCTCGTCTCCTCGCCGCACATCAAGGCCTCCTATCACCTGCCGCTGAAGCCCGGCACGAACGTCGCCGTCGTCACGGCGCTCGCCCATGTCATCGTGACGGAGGGCCTCTTCGACGAAAAATTCATCCGCGAGCGCTGCGACTGGTCGGAATTCGAGGACTGGGCCTCCTTCGTCGCCGAGCCGCGCCACAGCCCCGAGGAAACCGAAGCCTTCACCGGCGTGCCGGCGGAAACGCTGCGCGGCGCCGCCCGCCTGTTCGCCACCGGCGGCAACGGCTCGATCTACTATGGCCTCGGCGTCACCGAACACAGCCAGGGCTCGACTACTGTCATGGCCATCGCCAACCTCGCCATGGCGACCGGCAATATCGGCCGCGAAGGCGTCGGCGTGAATCCGCTGCGCGGCCAGAACAACGTGCAGGGCTCGTGCGACATGGGCTCCTTCCCGCACGAACTGCCGGGCTACCGCCACATCTCCGACGATGCGACGCGCGAGATCTTCGAGAAGCTGTGGGGCGTGACGCTCAACAACGAGCCGGGCCTGCGTATCCCCAACATGCTGGACGCCGCCGTCGAAGGCACGTTCAAAGGCATCTATATCCAGGGCGAGGACATTCTCCAGTCCGACCCGGACACCAAGCACGTCTCGGCCGGCCTGGCTGCGATGGAATGCGTCGTCGTGCAGGACCTCTTCCTCAACGAGACGGCGAACTACGCCCATGTCTTCCTGCCGGGCTCGACCTTCCTCGAAAAGGACGGCACCTTCACCAATGCCGAACGCCGCATCAACCGCGTGCGCCGCGTGATGACGCCGAAGAACGGCTATGCGGACTGGGAGGTCACCCAGAACCTCGCCAAGGCCATGGGCCTTGCCTGGAACTACAGCCATCCCTCCGAAATCATGGATGAGATCGCCGCAACGACGCCGAGCTTTGCCCTCGTTTCCTACGACTATCTGGAAAAGGTCGGCTCGGTGCAGTGGCCCTGCAACGAGAAGAACCCACAAGGTTCGCCGATCATGCACATCAACGGCTTCGTGCGCGGCAAGGGCAAGTTCATCCGCACGGAATATGTCGCAACGGACGAGAAGACCGGCCCGCGTTTCCCGCTGCTGCTTACCACCGGCCGCATCCTCAGCCAGTACAATGTCGGCGCCCAGACGCGGCGCACGGAAAACGTCGTCTGGCACGAGGAGGACCGGCTGGAGATCCACCCGCACGATGCGGAAAACCGCGGGATCCGCGATGGCGACTGGGTGCGTCTCGCCAGCCGCGCCGGCGAGACGACATTGCGCGCCCTCGTCACCGACCGCGTGGCACCGGGTGTCGTCTACACGACCTTCCACCACCCGACGACGCAGGCAAACGTCATCACCACCGATTTCTCCGACTGGGCGACCAACTGTCCGGAGTATAAGGTGACCGCCGTGCAGATCTCGCCGTCGAACGGCCCATCCGACTGGCAGGTCGAATATGACGAACTGGCCCGCCGCTCGCGCCGGATCAGGGGTAAGCTGGAGGCAGCGGAGTAGGATAGCGGCGTGCCGGATTTTTCCACCACGACCAAGGTTGCCGAGATCGCCCGCCGCAACGGGCGGCTCGCGGAAAGCGAGCGCTTCGTGCCGGAGGAGGCCCCGGTTGCCTTCTCCTATGCGGGCTCGACCCATGCGGTCATGATGGCAACGCCCGCCGACCTCGAGGATTTCGCCATCGGCTTCAGCCTGACGGAGGGCATCATCACCGACCCTTGCGAGATCGAGGCCATCGAGGTGCTGGCCGAAGACAAGGGTATTGATGTGCAGATCCAGCTGGCGGACGCACAGAACGACGCCCTGACCACCCGCCGGCGCCACATGGCCGGCCCGGTCGGCTGCGGCCTGTGCGGTATCGAATCGATCGAGCAGGCCGTGCGCGTGACGCCCTCGGTGCGGGCGTCGTCCCTCACGCTCGGCGCGGAGGACGTGGTGGAGGCAGTGCGCCTCCTGAACGGTCAACAGCCGCTTCATATGGTGACGCGCGCCGTGCATGGCGCCGGGTTCTATGTCCCGGGCAAAGGCCTTATCGCCGTGCGCGAGGATGTCGGCCGGCACAATGCGCTCGACAAGCTCGTCGGCGCGGCACGGCGCACAGGCCATGCAGGCGGCACCGGCGCCGTCGTGGTGACGAGCCGCGTTTCCGTCGAGATGGTGCAGAAGACGGCAGTCATCGGCAGCCCCTTCATCATCGCCATTTCCGCGCCGACGGCGCTCGCCATCCGCACCGCCGAGGACGCCGGCATGACGCTGGTCGCGCTGGTGCGGGGCGAAGAATTCGAGATTTTCACCGGCGCGGAGCGCATCCTCTCCGGTGCGGAACGCCAGGTCAGCAACGGTTAGGAGACAGGAATGTCGGAAGGCAGCAAGATTCCCAGGATGGCGAACCAGATCGCCACCTTCTTCCACTCGCAGCCCAAGAGCGAGGGCCCGAACGGCGTGGCGACCCATATCAACAAGTTCTGGGAGCCGCGCATGCGCCGGCAACTCTTCGATATCGTCGACAACCACGCCGGCGAAGGCCTTGATTCCCTCGTCCTCGCGGCGGTGCCGATGATCCACCGCCCGCCGCCAGCCGAAATCCCGGCTGCGGCCGGAGCGAACGCTCCAACAGCCCCCTGACCAATCCTCAAACGCAAACGGCCGGCATCGCTGCCGGCCGTTTTTCATGCCGCGGGCCGCTTAGAACTCTTCCCAGTTCTCCGCTGCCTGCGCCGTGGAGCCTCGCGGCGCCCGCAGGGTGCGGGCCACGGCATGAAGTTGTGATACCTGTGCAGGCGTGGGTGCCCGCTGGACCGGCTGGGCAGTGTTGCCGGCAAGCTGGAACCGGCGGATGAGCGCATGCAGCGCATCCGCCTCGCGCGCCATGGCATGGCTGGCGGCCGTGCTTTCCTCGACCATGGCCGCATTCTGCTGCGTCGCCTGGTCCATCGCATTGACCGACTGGTTGATCTCTCGAAGCCCGGTCGATTGCTCGCGCGACGCCTCGACGATCGCCGCCACGTTGGTGTGCACGTCCTGGACCTGCGCCAGGATCTCCTGAAGCGCCCGTCCGGTCTCATCGACCAGCGCCACACCGCTCCTGACCTGCTCGCCCGATGTGGCGATCAGGGCCTTGATGTCCTTGGCGGCGCTGGCCGATCGCTGGGCCAGTTCCCGCACCTCCTGCGCCACGACGGCGAAGCCTTTGCCCGCCTCGCCCGCCCGCGCCGCCTCGACACCGGCGTTCAGCGCCAGAAGGTTGGTCTGAAAGGCGATGTCGTCGATGACGCCGAGAATGTTGGAGATTTCACGCGAGGACTGCTCGATCTGCCCCATCGCGTCGATCGCCTTGCGGACGACCACGCCGGATTTTTCCGCACCCGCCCGTGTCTTGCTTACCAGCGTTCCTGCCTCATCGGCCCGCCGGCTCGAATCACCGACCGTGGTGGTGATCTCGTCGAGAGCGGCCGCAGTTTCCTCCACGGAGGCCGCCTGCTGCTCGGTGCGCCTTGCCAGATCGTCGGCGGCAGAGCGGATTTCCTGTGCGCCCGACGCGATCGCATTGGCATTGGTCTCGACGGTGCGCATGGCATCGTGAAGGCCGGCGACAGCTTCGTTGAAGTCCCTGCGCACCGTTTCCATGGACGGCACGAAAGGCGTTGCGAGATTTTGCGTCAGATCGCCCCCGGCCAATGCCTTCAGCGCCATGCCGAGCGCCTTGATCGCCGACATGCGCTCGGTGACATCGGTGGCAAACTTGACCACCTTGTAGACCCGGCCGGAAAGGTCGCGGATCGGATTGTAAGCCGCCTGGATCCAGATCTCGCGACCACCCTTGCCGTAACGCACGAACTCGTTGGAGATGAAGCGGCCCTCGGCAAGGCTCTTCCAGAAATCCGCATAGGCCGCGGTCTGCACGTAGGCCGGATCGCAGAACATGCGATGATGCTTTCCGCGGATTTCGGACAGATCATAACCGAGCGCGGTGCAGAAATTCTCGTTGGCGTGCAGGATCTCGCCGGTGGGCGTAAACTCGATCACGGCCTGCGAACGGGAGATCGCGTCGAGCTTGCTCGCATCCTCCGCCGCACGTCTCTTCGCTTCGGTGATGTCACTGGCGAACTTGACGACCTTGTAGGGCTTGCCGCCGCGAAAGACCGGATTGTAGGTGGCCTGGATCCAGATCTCGCTGCCGTCCTTGCGCAGGCGCTTGTAGCTGTTCGAATCGTATTCGCCACGTCCGAGATGTGCCCAGAACTGGCGATACTCCTCGCTGGCCGTGTAGGCCGCCTCGCAGAACATGCGATGGTGCTGACCGACGATGTCCTTCAAGTCGTAGCCGAGCGCCCGGCAGAAATTCTCGTTGGCGGTGAGGATGGTTCCCTTGGGATCAAACTGGATCACGGCCTGTGAACGCGACAGCGCGTCGAAGATGTGGCCCGCATCCATGGATTTCGCAAATGAAAGCATGACCTGTCCCTCTGTGCGATGACCACGGTCTTCTTCAAAATTGTGCGCGTGGTGATCGTCGTGTGTTGATGCCCAGATATGACCCGCTTTAACGGTCATACGCTGGCAACGGTAAGTACAATCTTCGCGAGAGGCATCATGCCAGAGCGACGGAATGCGCATCTGCAATCAAAGATGGCGACACAGACTTAAGAATTGATGAAAAACAAACAGCGATATTTTAGATCTATTATATAACAATGACTTATAGAATATCTTAAAACATGATGCTTACGTAACGTCAGGTAGGCGCTCCAGACGGCGAGTCTTGAAACACGCAAAAGTTGCACAAGCCGAGAAACATAAAAAAACCGCCGTACAATCGTACGGCGGTCTCAGGATTTCAGCGATAAAGCGGGCGGATCAGGCCGCCATGTCCTCCACTTCGCGCTCCTTGAACATGCGCGCAAGGTTGAGGAAGCAGATCATGCCGTTTTCATGGGCGATGATGCCCTCCGCATAGACTTTGTCGAAGGAGGTCGTCACTTCCGGCACCGGCTGGATCTGCTCGCTGCGGATGGTGAGGATGTCGGAGACCCGATCGACGACGAGGCCGACGACCATGCTGTGCACTTCGGCGACCACGATGGCGCTGCGCTCGTTTGCCTCGGTGCTCTTCATGCCGAGCTTGTGAGCAAGGTCGATGATCGGGATCACCGTGCCGCGCAGGTTCATCACGCCGATGACGTCAGGCGGCGAGTGCGGGATCGGCGTGGACGGCGCCCAGCCGCGGATTTCGCGGATCGTGGTCGTCTTCACGCAGAATTCCTGATCGTGCAGGCGGAATGCGATGATTTCGAGCGTGTCGCCGGCAAAGCCGGTCGTCTTGATGGAGGACATCGGGATCTTTCCAGTTTCATCTGCTTCGTGTCCCGATCCTATGCACGCTCTGGTTAAAATCTTTCAAACGCGCCGCGATTTGTTGCGCCCTGCATGCAAAAGGCTCCGCGTCGCCACGGAGCCTTGCACTTTTTCCGACCCTACCATTTGCAGGAGCCGGCAATCATCCCATCCAGGCGGGAGCGCCCGTCAGCCTCGGCAATGCCCTCAATATTCCTTCTCGTAGAAGATACCCGCGCCTGCGCTGCCGCCACTGCCCGCCTCGCCGCGCAGCTTCAGGCCACGGCCGACATCGAGGTTGATGACCGCCTTGGCGCCGTTCGTCTCCGGGTCCTGCTTTAACTCGATATAGGTCCGCTCGTTGAGATACTTCCCCGCCGAGACCGCCGCCCGGCCTTCCGCATCCGTCGTGATGTCGAGATCGTCGACGCCGAGCTTGCTGCGCAGGCTGTCAAGCAGACCGGTCGAACTGCCGCCGGCGAGCTGGCTGGCGGCCGAGGCAAGCTGGGCGATCTGCACCGCCGAGAGGTTCGACATGGAGCGGTTGAAGATCAGCTGCGCCAGGATTTCGTCCTGCGGCAGCGAAGGCGAAGAGGCGAAGGTAACGGTCGGGTTGTTGGCAAGGCCCGCCACCGTCACCGTGATTTCCGTCGAGCCGGCCGTGCTGCCGGCCACCAGATTGACCGTCGGCACAAGGCCGCCGGCAAAACCGATATGGGCACTGGTGAAATCGAGACGGCGCGTCAGGATCTCCATGCGTCCACGCTCCAATTCGAAACCGCCGGAAACGACCGGCGAGGCGGACGTACCCGTGATCTTCAGGCTGCCGCCAAGTTCCGCATTGATGCCGCGGCCGCGCACGAAGAGCTGGCCCGGCGCCTCGATGGTAAGGTCGAGCGCGATGCCGCGCGAAGCGCCGCTGCTGCCCTGGTCGCGCTGCACGTCCGCCGTCATGCGCTTGACGTCGGCCGGCGCATTGCGGTGCTTGATGTCGATTTCGGAGAGCGAGGCCGGCAGCTTTTGGGGAATGGTGATGTTCGCCTTGTTGATGCGCACCTTGCCGCCGAGCGAAAGCCCCGCCACGGGTCCCTTCAGCGTCAGGTCACCTGCGACATTCGCCGTCACCAGCGTGCCGTCGACATAGGTGATGTCGCCGAGCTTGACGGCGACATCGACCGGAAAGCCACTCGCCGGGTCGATGCCGACGCGCCCGCTGGCCGACAGCTGGCCACCGCTGGCAAGCTTGCCGGAGACCGTCTCGATCACTGCCTGCCGCCCGTCCATCGTAACGCGGACCGTCAGGTTCTCCACCGCGAGGTTGCGGCGCACATCGACGAGCCGCGCGCCGCCGGCCGTGATGCTGCCGGTAATCGAGGGTGTGGCCGCCGTACCGCCGATGGAGAGATCGACATTGGCATTGCCGGTCAGGACGAAGCCCTGGGCGGACAGCTGACCCTGCAACAGGCCGAACGGCACCGTGCCGTTGAACTTGAGCCCGAGCGGCGTCGCCCCGCCGATGCCGACCGTACCGCCGCCGCGGAAGGACAAACCGCCACCGCCCGAAAGCACCGTATCGAGCCGGAGCTGGTTGTTGGCGAATTCCCCCTTGGCAGTGATGGTGAGCGCGCCGATGCCCGCGCCGCGGGTCTGGCTCGTTACCGCCCCGCCCCAGTCCAGCGCGTAGTTGACGACGGGCGCCGCCGCGCGTCCCTTAACCGTAACCATGCCGCCGATCGTGCCTTCCGCACCAAGGCCGTCGGCAAAATTGTTGACCAGCGCAGCCGGCAGCGCGGAGAGGCGAACGGACAGATCGAGCGCTTCACCCGCGCGGCCCGTGACCGCAATGGAGCCGCGGCCGGCCTGGATCGTCAGCCCGTCGAGCGAGGCGACGCCGTTGGTGACGCCGATCGTCGTCGGCTTGGCCAGTTTCAAGGCAATGCGCCGCGGTGCGGCCTCGAAGGCCTGCAGGGCGACATCCAGCCCACCGTCGCGCTGGATGACCTTGCCCTTCGTCAGAAGCGGCGCACCGTCGAGGCGGCCGGTCAGATCGAAATTGGTCGCCTGCCCTTCGCGCGAAAAACCGAGCTTTAGCGCTTCGAGCCGGTTCTCACCCGAGGCCACCCGCTCGGCGCGCACCGTGCCTGTAATCGCCGCGGTGGCGAGGTCGGCGATGGTGAGATCGACCGCCGGCTTGGTGATGCTGAGAGCATCGCGGCGGATGGCGGAACCGGAGGCCTGGATGGTCGCCGACGTTCGGCCATTGCCGGTCGCGATTTCCACCTGCCCGGAGAGATCGCCCGCCGCCTTCTGGCCAGCCATGGCGGCGAGCAAGCCAAGATCAGGAAAATCAAAGCGGATCGTGCCGTCAGGCATGAAGTTGTCCGCCAGCGCGAGCGAGCCCTTCAGCGTGTTGGGACCGATTTCCGCTTCCAGCACCGGCACGGCAATGCGACCGCCTTCGGAGGTGATGCTGGAGCGCACGTTGATCGGCTGGCCATCAAGCGCACCGGTCGCCGTCAATTCGCCGGACGGGCTGTCGGCAACGGCCTTGCCGGTCAGCGTGACCACGAGATCGCTGAGCGTGCGGCCGGAGAGGGTTGCCCCGCTCGACGTGACCTTGGCGGACACATCGAGCCCCGCAACGGGACCGGTGGCGGAAAGCTCGAAGGCCGCTTCGCCCGCCGCATCGGCGAGCAGCTTGCCAAGGTTAAGTACCTTGCCGGTCAAAGCGGCATCGAGCGCACCGTTGCCGAGCGAGATCGTGCCCGCCGTCTCCAGCGTACCGGACTTGACCTGAAGCCCGGAAACCTGAACGGCACCATCGCCCGCCAGCTGGACCCGTCCCTCCATCGCAATCGTCGTGTCGAATTTGCCGGCCAGCGCCGGCGGCAGCACGGCCGGCAGCGCGAAGAGACGGAAATTGACATCGGCCTCACGGCTCTTCAACCCATAGCGGCCCGACAGCGTACCGCCGATGCTGGCGCTTTCGAGCGTGGCGGGATCGAAGGCGATCTCGTCAGGCGAGACGGTGAGCGTCGCTACCAGCTTCGCCGGCCCCTTCACCGTACGGTCGACATCAGCACTGGCAAAGGCCGTCATGCCGGTTTCGAGCACGGCATCGATACGGCCGGACTGGCTCGCCACATTGAACGCTTCGCTTTTTGCCGTCAGGCGGATGTTCTCCACCCGCCCGGCTGGCAGTTCGGCCGAAACGACCGTCGCATTGGCTTTGAGCGCTGCCGCGGTCGCCTCGCCCGTCAGCGACAGATCGGCACCTTCGATCAGCACGCGCGCATCGCCCTCGGCGAGCGGCCAACGGAAATCGACCGGCCCGTCCTTGCCCGAAAATTTGACGTCGAGGTCGTTGGCACCCTTGGCGCTGACCGTACCCGAGGCGGCAAGGGTCATGGCGCCCGTCGAGATCGAGCCCTTCTCAATGCGCAACATGTCCGAACCGTCGAAGGCGGCGACGACGTCGATGCCCGTTTCACCGGCAAAGAGCGGGCGAAGCTGCGGCGGCATCAGCGCGTCGAAAGTGCCGCCGCCACTGAGGGCGATCGTGTGCAGGCCGTTCGTCGCAAGGTCGTGGCGTCCGTCGACCCGCAGCATTTCCGTGCCGTCGAGCGCAGCAGACAGCCGGCCCGTCCATTCGGAAAGCGGACCGTCGCCCGTCAGGCGGATCGTGACGGCAGGGTCGTTCGGCAGCTTGAGCAGCGCCGCGAGCAGCCCACCCTTCGGCTCGGCGACATCGGCCTCAAGACGAAGCTCGTTGTCGGCAGGGTTGAAGACGATATCGGCGGCGACGCGTGCATCCGGCCGCGCCTTTTCCGAAGCGGAGAGCTTGACCGCGACGCTTTCGGCCGTCGCATCACCGCTGCCGGAGACGACGATACGCTGGTCCCGGCCGACGACCGTACCCGACACAAAGAGTTCCGGTACGTCAAGCGCGCCGACATGTACTTCCACGGGCAGGGTGAACGGCGTGTCGGAAGGCTCCGCATCCGCCTTTGGCTCGGGCAGACGCAGGAGCGAGACGGAAGAGGCGGAGACACGTTCGGCTTCGAAGCTGAAGAAGAAAAGCTGGAGCGGCGACCAGTCGACCGCGAGGTCGCGGATCTCCGCATAGGTGCCCCTGGCATCGCCAAGCGCGATCGAGCCGGCGCGGAGCTTGCCGGTGAGAAGGCCGGAGGGTTCGCTGATCGAGATCACCTGACCGCTCGCAGCGGCGATCTTCTCCGCCTGCGACACGGCAAAACGCGCACCCGCATCGGTAAAACCGATGAAACCGACGAGACCGGCAAGAAGAACCACAAGAACGGCAAGGCCATAGCCGATAAAACGGAGCGTGGCGCGGAGAATTCGGGACAGCCTGTTCATGCGTCATCCATTTCGCGTGCGGGGGAGCGCCGGGGTCGCTCCACAACGTCTTGAATCCGAATCGCGCGAGCAATCAAGAGTCTAGACGAAAATTGGGGCGACAGTCAGAAGGACTGGCCGATACCGGCATAGACCCCAAAGGACGTTCCACCGGGATATTTCTTCAGCGGCACCGCGACGTCGAGACGCAGCGGGCCGAACGGCGTCGCATAGCGAAGGCCGATACCGGCGCCAGCCCTGATATCCTTGAAGTCGGGCACTTCGTCTGTCGAGACCGTGCCGACATCGATGAAGGGCACGACGCCGATCGTCTCGGTGACGCCGATGCGCGCCTCGGCCGTGGCCGCGACATAGGAACGGCCGCCGAGCAGCTTGTTGCGGCCGTCACGCGGCGAGATCTCCTGATAGCCGTAACCACGCACCGTGCCGCCGCCGCCAAGGAAGAAGCGCCGCGTCGCCGGAATATCGGATAGCTCGTCGCCACCGATGATCGTGCCGGCAGCGAGCTTCCCGGCCAAAACGAAGCGCTTTTCCTCGCCGAATGCCTGGTAGCCGGTGATCGCGCCTTCGAAGCTGGAGAAGAAGGTGCCCCGATCGATCTCGTAGCTGGGCTTCGCGTTGATCATCGCGCGATAGCCTTCCGTCGGATTCAGCTTGTCGTCGCGCGTGTCGCGTACATATTCGATCGGGATGGCGACGGTGAGATAGTTGTTGTTGCCGAAGGCGTCCTCGACATCGCTCCACATCACCTCGCCGCCCGCGCTGACCGTGTCCCTGTCGGAAAGCTCGATGGTGACACCGGCCGCCGCCGTGGTGGTGAACGCCTTGTAGGCGTCGGGATCAACGATCGAGGCCTTGAGGCTGGCATTGAAGGTCGAGGCCGGCCCGAAGGCGCCGGGCTTGGAGAAGAGGATGCCGGCCGAATAGTCGAGATTGCTGATATCCGACTCGCCGATGCGGTTGACCGATCCTTCAAGACGCAGGGATTCGGCCTCGCCGAAAAGATTGCGGTGGCCCCAGTAGCCCTGTAGGCCAAGACCGTCCGTATTCGAATACTGTGCGCCGACACCGAAATAGCGGTGCTTGCCTTCGGAGACCTCGATGGTCATCGGTAGCGAACCGTCCGGCGCCAGCTTGTCGGCCTCGCGGATCGTCACGCTGGAGAAGACGCCGAGCGTGCGCAGCCGCTCCGCCGCCTTGTTGAGCGCTTCCGGCGAATAGGGCTGGCCGGCATTGATGCGCGAATAACGCTGCACAAAGGCCGGATCGACCGTCTTGGTGCCGGAAACGCCGACTTCGCCGACGGGCGCGACCGGTCCGCCTTCGGCCGAGATCACGACATCGACGGTCTGCGTCTTGTGGTCCGCCGTCGCATTGCGTTCGACGAGCCTGGCAAGCGGCCGGCCTTCGGCCTTCAGGTCGACGACGACCTTCTCGCCTGCTTTCAGGATGAGGGTGGAATCGGCCCGCGCACCGGGCACCAGTCCATAGTCGGCCGGATTGCGCCCCTCTGCGTCGCCGGCAAAGGCGACGTCACCAAAGGTGAAGGCCGGGCCGGGCTGGACGGTGATTGTCACCGGAATGGCGCCGCTGTGGTTGAATTCGGGGTTGGGCGGCAGGGAATCGAGATCCTGGCCGGCGACCGTCACATTCACAACGCCGCCATAACGCGCCTTCTCATAAAGCGCCGCGAGGATGCGGTCGCGGTCGTCGCGGGCCTTGATGACAAGGCCGAGATCGCCGGACACCGGCTTGCCCTCGTCCTGTTTCAGGCGCGCGGTGTTCTCGATCGCGTCCTTGAGGTCGTCATCATCCGTCCCGGGATCGAACGTCAGCGTGTAGTTCACGGGATCGATGACGGCGGTGGCCGCCTCTTCGTCGTCCTCGAAGAATTTCATGCCGAAAATTTCGAAGGCAGAGGCTGGCCCGGCAGACAAGGGGCCGCACAGCAGGGAGGCCGCAACCGCAAGCGCGGTGCCAGCTCTCAGAAACGCAAAACTCTTTTCCGGCCGGTTCACTTTATCCCGCATCCGCAGCTATCCGTCGCCTTTCTCCTTCAGGTGCGGTGCGCGCGGCAAACCGACAGCTTCCGTCACAAACTTCAGGCGCCCCGTCTCATACGGAGCTTTCAGGCAGGAAAAGACCCTAACGCGTTAGGTTTTCCGTAATGTTAACGGCGGTTTTACACGGATGGAAACAAGATTTGAAGCACTGGAGCGGTGATTTTACGCCACACTCGTCAAAGCAAAAGCCCCGGAGACACTCCGGGGCTTCGCATAGGTTGCAAGTCTAGGCCTTAGTAACCTGACGGGCAACGGTCGATATAGCGACGACCGTAGCGGTCACGGTAGTAGCACTGGCCCGGCTGTTCTGCGACGGACCCGATGACGGCACCCGAAACGCCACCGATGGCCGCGCCGACGGCTGCACCGCGAACGTCGCCCGTAATGGCACCGCCGATGATCGCGCCGGAGACGGCGCCGATACCCGCACCCTTTTCCGTCTGCGTGCAGCCGGCCACGGCCAGACCGACCAGAACGAGCGCAATGACTTTCTTCATGAAGATGTTCTCCAAAGTTGAGCGGCGGCCGCGTTTGCCGGGTCCGCCCTATCCCCTTCTACTCAGGCAACATACCGCGGCCGTCTTCAACGGTGAGGTTTGTCCGAGATCGAAAATATACCCGGAAATCGGGAAGTCCATGGCGTTGAAGTATTTTTTTGGCGCGCGAATAAATATCGTTTCCGTTTCGTTTGATTGGTCCCGACACTTCGACCGGTCACGAGAAATTTCGCAATTGCCTGAAAGTACCGGTTGATCGCCGCCGCAAAACGTCAAATGATATGATTGTTGATGTCGCACCGGCGGTTGGAGGAACAGCCGGGCGGCATCCCGCTACGAATGCAGTGCACGCGAAGAGACAATGCTGGTGTCGTTTGATCCCAGGCCCGCGTCGCGAGGACGCCAGCTGCATGTGACGTCGGATCGATCGTTCCAGCGGACAATGAACCGCCAGGGAGGAACGCATGGCGAAAGTGGCAATGACCGTCAATGGCCGAAAGGTGAGCCGCGAGTGCGAGGACCGCACGCTGCTTGTCCATTTCATCCGCGACCAGCTCAGTCTTACCGGAACCCATGTCGGCTGCGATACCTCCCAGTGCGGGGCCTGTGTCGTGCATATGGACGGCAAGGCGGTGAAGAGCTGTTCGATCCTCGCGGCCCAGGCCGCCGGCGCCGAGATCCTTACCATTGAAGGCCTTGCGGCCAATGGCGAGCTGCACCCCGTCCAGGCCGCCTTCAAGGCCAACCATGGCCTGCAATGCGGTTTCTGCACGCCCGGCATGGTGATGACCGCGGTCGATATGATCAACCGCTACGGCGCGAAACTCGACGAACAGACGGTGCGCGACAACCTCGAAGGCAATATCTGTCGATGCACCGGCTACCACAACATCGTCAAGGCCATCCTGGCCGCCGCCGAGGAAATGGGCGCGGCAGGCCAGCAGGCAGCGCAGTAGGCGTTACGCAATAGGCAGAAGCCAGCAGGGCGGCCAATTGTGCGACGGTGAAAGCCCGAACGCCCCTTGGCCAAAACCTGCTGCCTCATTTCTCTGGAGGAGATGAAGATGGGTGTCGAAGGCATCGGCGCGCGCGTCGCGCGAAAGGAAGACAAGCGGTTTCTCATGGGCCAGGGCCGCTACACGGACGACATGTCCGTGCCGGGCATGCGTTATGCGGCCTTCGTGCGCTCGCCGCATGCACACGCGAAGATCAAGAGCATCGATACGGCAGCGGCGGCGGACATGCCCGGCGTCATCGCCGTGCTTAACGGCAAGCAGATGCTCGACGACGGCATCGGCAACCTGATCTGCGGCTGGATGATCCATTCCAAGGACGGTTCGCCGATGAAGATGGGCGCCTGGCGGCCGATCGCGCACGAGACGGTGCGCTATGTCGGCGATGCCGTCGCCGTCGTTGTCGCCGACAGTGTGGGCGAGGCACGCGATGCGGCCGAAGCCGTGGTGGTCGACTACGAGGTGCTGCCGGCCGTCACCGATGCGGTGAAGGCGCTGGAAGCCGGCCAGCCGCAGCTCCATCCGGAAGCCCCCGGCAACCTCATCTATGACTGGGAGATCGGCGACAGCGCCGCCACCGATGCGGCCATCGCCGCGGCCGCCCATGTCACGGAGATGAAGATCGTCAACAACCGGCTTGCTCCGAACCCGATGGAGCCGCGCGCCGCGCTCGGCATCTACGATTCGGCCGAGGACCACTACACCTGCTACACGACGAGCCAGAACCCGCATGTCGCGCGTCTCGTCATGAGCGCCTTCTACAATGTGGCGCCGGAAAACAAGCTGCGCGTCATCGCGCCCGACGTCGGCGGCGGTTTCGGCTCGAAGATCTACATCTATCCGGAAGAGATCGTCTGTCTGTGGGCCTCGAAGCGCTCGGGCGTGCCGGTAAAATGGACGAGCGACCGCACCGAGGCCTTCCTGACGGATGCGCATGGCCGCGATCACGTCTCGACCGTCAAGATGGCCTTCGATGCGAACAACCGCGTCACGGCGCTGAAGGTCGATACCATCGCCAATTTCGGCGCCTACATGTCGCTCTTCTCCTCGGCCGTGCCGACCTATCTCTACGCAACCCTGCTCTCCGGACAGTATGATTTCCCGGCGATCCACGCCAATGTGCGCGCGGTCTATACCAACACGGTCGCCGTCGACGCCTATCGCGGCGCCGGACGACCGGAAGCCACCTACCTGCTCGAGCGCACCATGGAGACAGCGGCGCGCGAACTCGGCGTTTCGCCGGCAGAGCTTCGCCGCATCAACTTCATCCGCTCCTTCCCCCACCAGACGCCCGTCATCATGAACTACGATGCCGGCGACTACGAAGCCTCGCTCGAGGCCGCCATGGCGGCTGCCGACTGGAACGGCTTTCCGGCCCGCAAGGCGGAGGCCGCAAGCCGTGGCATGAAGCGCGGCATCGGCATGAGCTGCTACATCGAGGCCTGCGGCATCGCCCCGTCGGCGGCGGTCGGTTCGCTCGGGGCCGGCGTCGGCCTCTGGGAATCGGCCGAGGTGCGCGTCAACGCCGTCGGCACGATCGAGGTGCTGACCGGTTCGCACAGCCACGGCCAGGGCCATGAGACGACCTTCGCCCAGCTCGTCGCCGAGCGCTTCGGTGTGCCGATCGACAGCGTCTCCATCGTGCACGGCGACACCGACAAGGTGCAGATGGGCATGGGTACCTACGGCTCGCGCTCCGGCGCCGTCGGCATGTCCGCCGTCGTCAAGGCGCTCGACAAGGTGGAGGCCAAGGCCAAGAAGATCGCCGCCCACCTGATGGAGGCTGACGAGAGCGATATCGTCATCGAGAACGGCGCGCTGAAGGTCGCCGGCACGGACAAGTCGGTGCCGTGGTTCCAGATGGCCCTTGCCGCGTATACCGCGCACAACCTGCCCTCCGGCATGGAGCCGGGCCTGAAGGAAGGCGCCTTCTACGATCCGTCCAACTTCACCTTCCCCGCCGGCTGCTACATCGCGGAGGTCGAGGTCGATCCGGAAACCGGCAAGACCAGGATCATCCAGTTCGTTGCCGCCGACGATTTCGGCAACATCATCAATCCGATGATCGTCGAGGGCCAGGTGCATGGCGGCATCGCCCAGGGCATCGGCCAGGCCCTGCTCGAAGGCGTGCATTACGATCCGGAGACGGGCCAGCTGCTGACGGCGAGCTACATGGACTACACCATGCCCCGCGCCGACGATCTGCCCTCTTTCCAGGTCTCCCACCAGGTGACGCCCTGCCCGAACAATCCGCTCGGCATCAAAGGCTGCGGCGAGGCCGGCGCCATCGGCTCGCCGCCGGCGCTGATGAACGCCATCACCGACGCTATCGGCAACAACGACCTCACCATGCCGGCAACGCCCCAGAAGGTCTGGGCAGCGGCGCTGGCAGCTGGCAACTGACGGAGGAAGCCATGTACGCCACGAATTACCATCGCGCCTCCTCGGTCGCCGAGGCCGTCAAGCTGCAGTCGTCCTCCGACGAGGCGAAGTACGTCTCCGGCGGCATGACGCTCATCCCCACCATGAAGCAGCGGCTGGCGGCACCGTCCGACCTCGTCGATCTGCGTCACATAGCCGACCTCAAGGGGATTTCCGTCAACGGCGGCCGGGTGAGGATCGGCGCCGGCACGACGCACTACGAGGTCTCGACCTCGGCGGAGTTGAAAGCCGTCTGCCCGGCGATCTGCCAGCTCGCCTCCCATATCGGCGACCCGCATGTGCGGCATATGGGCACGATCGGCGGTTCCATCGCCAACAACGACCCCGCCGCCGACTATCCCTCCGCCATGCTGGCGCTGGGTGCGACGATCGTCACCAATGCCAGGGAGATCCCCGCCGACGACTTCTTCACCGGCCTCTTCGAGACCGCACTGGAAGACGGTGAGATCGTCGTAGCCGTGACCTTCGACGCACCGGCAAGAGCCGCCTATTCCAAATTTCCCAACCCGGCCTCGCGCTACGCCATGGCCGGCGTTTTCGTGGCGAAGGCGGGGGATGGCGGCGTGCGGGTGGCGGTGACGGGTGCCGGCTCCAACGGCGTCTTCCGCCATGCCGGGCTGGAAGCAGCGCTGTCCGCCAACTGGTCGCCCGATGCCGCAGCAAGCATGACCGTCGATGCCGGCGAGCTGCTCTCGGACATCCACGGCAGCGCGGAATACCGCGCCAATCTCGTGAAAGTCATGGCCAAGCGCGCCGTCGCCGCCGCCTGACCCCTCGAAAAACGTGAAACTGTTCGATTAAAAGGACGGTTGAGGCCGTCCTTTTTTCATGCAGACTTGACATGCATCAACAGGAAATGGCCTTTGGGGGCTTATGATACATTGGAATGGTTCAAAGGTGGCGCCGATTTGCCGCAGCGCATCCCGTTGCGGGAAACGGGCGCCTGATATAGCCGATTGAACGACCGCCAACGACGATGATGTCCGGGTTCCCGCCGGACAGGAGACTCTGGATGGACTTCGAGACCTACTTCAAGAACGAGCTGGACGGCCTGCATCAGGAAGGCCGCTACCGCGTTTTCGCCGACCTGGAACGCCAGAAGGGCAACTTCCCGAAAGCGACCCGCCATACGGCGAACGGCCCACAGGACGTCACGGTCTGGTGCTCGAACGACTATCTCGGCATGGGCCAGCACCCCAAGGTGACCGAGGCGATGAAGCTCGCCATCGATCACTGTGGCGCCGGTGCCGGCGGCACCCGCAACATCTCCGGCACCAACCACTACCACGTCCTCCTCGAACGCGAGCTCGCCGACCTGCATGGCAAGGAATCGGCGCTTCTCTTCACCTCGGGCTATGTGTCCAACTGGGCCGCGCTCGGCACGCTCTGTTCCAAGATCCCCGGCATCATCTGTTTTTCCGATGCCGGAAACCACGCCTCGATGATCGAAGGCATCCGCCACTCGAAATGCGAGCGGGTGATCTGGAAGCACAACGACCTCAAGGATCTCGAAGCCAAGCTTGCCGCCGCCGACCCGAAGGCGCCGAAGCTGATCGCCTTTGAATCGGTCTACTCCATGGATGGCGATATCGCCCCCATCAGGGAGATCTGCGACCTCGCCGACAAATATGGCGCGATGACCTATCTCGACGAAGTGCACGCCGTCGGCATGTACGGCCCGCGCGGCGGCGGCATTGCCGAACGCGACGGCCTCATGCACCGCCTCACTCTCATCGAGGGCACGCTCGGCAAGGCCTTCGGCGTCATGGGCGGCTACATCGCCGGCTCTGCGGCGCTCTGCGACTTTGTGCGCTCCTTCGCCTCCGGCTTCATCTTCACGACCTCGCTGCCGCCGACGATCGCCGCCGGCGCGGCTGCTGCCATCCGCCATCTCAAGGAAAGCCAGGTCGAGCGCTTTGCCCACCAGGAGCGCGTGCGCAAGCTGCGCAGCCTGCTCGACCGCAACGGCATCCCGCACATGCCCAATCCGAGCCATATCGTGCCGGTCATGGTGGGCGACGCGGCCAAGTGCAAGTGGATCTCGGACCTGCTGCTCGACAATTTCGGCATCTATGTCCAGCCGATCAACTACCCGACGGTGCCGAAGAAGACCGAACGCCTGCGCATCACGCCGACCCCGCTGCACACGGATGCCGATATCGAGCATCTTGTAAGCGCCCTGCATTCGCTCTGGTCGCGCTGTGCGCTCGCCCGCGCCGTCGCCTGACAGCGTGGCGTAAGCCAGGACTATCCGATGAGCCCGGCGGCCACCCGCCGGGCTTCTTCGTCCGCGGCAAAGACATCGTCCATGGACGCGGCCGGCGGCAGATGGGTGAGCCTGTCCATCACCGCCTCGGCAATATCGGCCATGGCAAGGAAGCCGATGCGCCCGCCGACAAAGGCGTGGAACGCCACCTCCTCGGCCGCATTCATCACCGCACCCTGCAGGCCGCCGCGCGTCAGCGCCGTGCGGGCCAGCCGCAGCGCCGGGAAGCGTTCTTCATCCGGCGCCTCGAAATCGAGCCGCGACAGCCTTGCGAAATCCAGCCGGTCGACATTGAGCGGCGAACGCTCGGGATAGGTCAACGCGTAGCCGATCGCCGTGCGCATGTCCGGCGCGCCAAGCTGCGCCAGCACCGATCCATCGACATAACCGACCATCGAATGGATGATCGACTGCGGATGCACCACCACCTCGATCTGCTCCGGCCTGACGTCGAAGAGGTGCTTCGCCTCGATCATCTCCAGCGCCTTGTTGAACATGGAGGCGCTGCCGATCGAGATTTTCAGCCCCATCGACCAGTTGGGGTGGGCGCGGGCGATATCGGCGGTGACATCGGCCATCTGCGCCCGGCTCCAGGTGCGGAACGGTCCGCCGGAAGCCGTCAGGACGATCCGCTCGACCGCATGACGCTGGTCGTCCTCCAGCGCCTGGAAGATCGCGCTGTGTTCGCTGTCGACGGGGATCAGCCGCCCGCCGCCCTCGGCGACGGCCCGGACGAAGAGGTCGCCCGCCGACACGAGGCACTCCTTGTTGGCGAGCGCGATGTCCGCACCCTTCCTTGCTGCAGCCAGCGTCGGCGCAAGGCCTGCCGTGCCGACGATCGCCGCCATCACCCAGTCGGCCTCGCCGGAGGCTGCCTCCAGCAGCGCCGCTCGCCCCGCCGCCGCCTCGATACCGCTGCCGGCAAGGGCTTCCTTCAACGCACTGTAGCGGCTTTCGTCCGCCGTCACCGCCATCTTCGCCCCGCAGTCCTTCGCCTGCGCCGCGAGGAGGTCGACATTGCCGTTGCCGGTCAGCGCCAGCACCTCGTAGCGATCCTGCCCGCCGAGCTGGCGCACCACGTCGAGCGTGCTGGTGCCGATGGAGCCTGTCGAGCCGAGAATGGTGATACGGCGCTTTTGCCGCGCGTCGGGAGCCATGGTGAAGTCCGCGATTTTCTTGTTATCGACAAAAGGCTCTACAGGCGAAAGACGCCTGCAACAAGTCATGGAAATGCTGTAAAGCGAAGGCTGCGCCAGTCTTCGCAAACCCGCGGCTTGACCTTTTCACCCGGACGGCCATAACGTCCCGGCAAAGCGGTCTTCCGCCCTGACGCGATTGGAGAAATCTGTGTACCGACGCCTGAGAGTATGGACCCTCGCCTGCCTCGCCTTCATGGCGGCAGCTCCGGCCTATGCCGACGAGCCGGTCCCGGGTGGTCTCGGCGGCACCTGGCTTGCCGAGGATATCGGCGGCAATGGTGTCATCGACGACCTGCAGACGACGCTGGAGATCAAGCCGGACGGCTCCTATGGCGGCAATGGCGGCTGCAACACCTATCGTGGCAAGCTGAAGGTGCAGAACGGCAACATCGCCTTTGCCCCCGCTGCCGCGACGCGCAAAATGTGCGCGCCGGCCATCATGGACCAGGAACAGAAATTCTTCGACGCGCTCGGCACCGTCACCTCGTGGAAGCTCGAAAACGGCATCCTGCACCTGACGGGCAAGGAAGGCGCCCCGGCGATCCGCCTTGCCGGCCTCAAGAACAACACCGACATCGTCATCCGCCTGCCGGGACCCGAACAGAGCGTGGCGCGCGAGACGATCAACTACCAGTGCGACGCCGAGCAGCGCGTCGTCGTCGAATATATCAATGCCGGTACGAATTCGCTTGCCGTGCTGAAGATCGGCGAAGAGACGGTCATCGCCGCCAACGTCCTGTCCGCCTCCGGCGCCAAATATGCCGGCGGCCAGTATGAATGGTGGACGAAGGGCGACGAGGCGACGCTCTACGACCTGACCAAGGGCGAGAACGCACCAGGCGTCAACTGCCGCAAGACCGGCTGATCCGGCCGGTCACTGGAGGGGACCATCGCATGCCCACGTTCCGTGTCGGCCAGAAGGTCGTCTGCATCAACGACCGCTTCAAGAATGTCTCGATCGACCAGGGCATCCGCAAGGGGCAGGTCTATACGGTCCGCTGGACCGGCCACTACCGCCACTATGTCGATGGCGATTTCTACGGCATCAAGCTGGTCGAACTCTACCGCGGCAAGGACGACGGCCCGGAAGGCTACGGGGCCGACGACATGCCCTTCCGCGCCACCCGCTTCCGCCCCCTGGTCAGCGACCGGATCCGCAGCATGCTCGGCCTGAAAGCCCCGCAGCCGAAGGTCGTCACCAAACCCTCCGCCATCCCCTCCATTCGCCCCAAGCCGCGCGTCGTCACGCCGGAGCGTGAGAAGGAGGACGTCTGATCCCTCCAAATCGGGGCGATGGCCCCCAACGCTTGGGCCAGACCTAGTCCAGCAGGTAACTCAACGCCCGACGCGCCATTGCGTGGAACGACACCGAAACGACCATGCAGATCGCCACGATACCAGCGGTCGTCCAGTTTATCGGACCCGGATTTTCCTGAATCCCTGCCAGGGTGGGCGTCAAGGCCCCGCCAAAGCAACCGCGATGGCAATGCCATTGAGATAGCGCGCGGTCAGCTTAGCCTTCTCGTTCTGCCGGTTCTTCATATCTCCTCCCGGAAACCCCTACTCCAAGCTGCAATTTTTGATCGTAATCGTCGAGTGGAGCGTCGAAATTCTCATTCGATGCCGCCAGCGACCATGTCCGGATTTGCATGCAGGTCCGCGTGCGGAGAGCAGTATCCGGATACTTGTCGGAAGTGACGGCAGGAGCATCAAGGCAATGGTGATCCCGCCGCGATTCGAACGCGGGACCCCCAGATTAGGAATCTGGTGCTCTATCCTGCTGAGCTACGGGACCACTGACTGAACCCATACAAAAGCCGGGGCTTTTAGCCAAGCGATTTTCAGGCGGCGAGGCGGCTTTCGGCAAGCTTGACCCAATAGCTCACGCCATGGGGTATCGCGTCGTCGTTGAAATCGTAGGCAGGGTGATGCAGGCCCGCGCTGTCGCCGTTGCCGAGGAAGACGAAGGCACCGGGGCGGGCGAGCAGCATGTAGGAAAAATCCTCGCCGCCCATCATCGGGTCCAGTGCGGGATCGACCGCAGCCTCGCCGGCGATTTCGCGCGCGACGGCAACGGCGTGGTCAGTCTCGTCGGGGTGATTGGCCGTGACGGGGTAGTTGCGGTGGTAGCCGACCGTGATCTCAGCACCATGCGCGGCGGCAAGGCCGCTGCAGATCTGGCGGATCCGGGCTTCGGCCTCGTGGCGCATCTCGGCGCTCAGGGTGCGCACCGTACCGGCAAGCTGCGCCGTCTCCGGGATGACGTTGTGGGCGAAACCGGCGTTGAACTTGGTAACAGAGACGACGAGGGAGGCTATCGGATCGGCGACACGCGAGACGATGGTCTGCAGCGCGGAAACCACCTGCGCACCGATGACAATCGGATCGACCGTCTTGTGCGGCAGGGCGGCATGGCCGCCGCGCCCCTTCACCGTGATGTTGAACTCGTCGGTCGCTGCCATGATCGGGCCGGGGCGCGTGCCGAAGGAGCCGACCGGCATGCCGGGCAGATTGTGCATGCCGTAGACTTCGGCAATGCCGAAACGCTCCATCATGCCGTCCTTGACCATCTCGTTGCCGCCGCCGCCACCCTCTTCGGCCGGCTGGAAGATGACCGCGACATTGCCGGAGAAACTGCGCGTCTCGGCGAGATACTTCGCCGCGCCGAGCAGCATGGCCGTGTGCCCGTCATGGCCGCAGGCATGCATCTTGCCCCTGACGGTCGAGGCCCAGGGCTTTCCGCTCGTCTCCTCGATGGGCAGGGCATCCATGTCGGCACGAAGGCCGATGGTGCGCCCCGCACCCTTGCCGCGGATAAGGCCGACGACGCCGGTGCGGCCGATGCCGGTCACGATTTCGTCGACACCGAATTCACGCAGCTTTTCAGCGACGAAGGCCGCGGTCTTTTCCACGGCAAAGAGGATTTCCGGCTCCCGGTGGATGTGCCTGCGCCATTCGGCGATTTCATCCTGCATCTCTGCGGCGCGGTTGAGGATGGGCATGCAACACTTCCTGTCATTTCGGCCGCGAAAGCGGCCAACTGCATTCGATGGCTTTGCCATCACGGTGCCATATAGGTTAAATAGGGCGACGGTTCGAGACAACTCCCGATTTCGAGGTGAGACCCTTGCAGATGAACGGACGAACGACGCGCCGGAGCGCATGGCTATTGGGCTCCAGCCTGCTGCTCGCAGCCTCCCTTCTGGCGAACGCGGCAAGCGCCGCCCCGCGCATCCTGGTGGATGTCAACACGCTGAAGGTCATCGAGCATGAGGATGCCTTCCAGCGCTGGTATCCGGCCTCGCTGACCAAGCTGATGACGGCCTATACCGTGTTCCGCGCCGTCAAGGCCGGCGAGCTGACGCTGGAAAGCCCGGTCGTCATGAGCAAGCATGCCGCCGCCGAGCCGCCGAGCAAGATGTACTTCAAGCCCGGTCAGAAGATGACGCTCGACAGCGCGCTGAAGATCATCCTCGTCAAGTCGGCCAACGACGTTTCCGTCGCCATCGGCGAGACGATCTCCGGCTCCGAGCAGGCCTTCGTCGACCGCATGAACGCAGAGGCGGCCCGCATCGGCATGAGCTCCTCGCGCTTCATCAATCCCAACGGCCTGCCCGGCAAGGGCCAGTACACGACGGCACGCGACCTTGCGGTCCTTGCGGTAACGCTGAAGCGAGAATTCCCGCAATACGCCCCCTATTTCGCGCTGGAAGGCTTCACTACCGGCAAGAAGCAGTATCCGAATTTCAACATGCTGATCGGCCGGTTTGACGGCGCTGACGGCATGAAGACCGGCTTCATCTGCGCCTCCGGCTTCAACCAGGTGTCTTCGGCCACCCGCAACGGCCGCAGCGTCGTCTCCGTCGTGCTCGGCTCCGACAGCCTCGGCGCACGGGCGGACATTTCCGCCGGCATGCTGGAAAAGGGCCTGACGATGCGGGCGGGCAATGTACCGACGCTCGGCCAGCTTCGCCCCTATGGCGAGACTCGCGACATCGTCACCGACGTGTCGCAGGAAATCTGCTCGAAGCACGCAGCCAAGGTGCGCAGCGAAGGCCGTGACGAGGCCGGACGCCAGAAGCTCGTGTCACCCTACATCCATGAGCTCAACCGGCCGCTGAAGCTGGTCTTTGCCGGCCTCATGGGCGGCGACACGGCGAAGCCTGCCGGCAACGAGCAGGTCGCCGTCGGCGATACCGGCGGCCTTGCCAATGTGCCGATCCCGATTCCGCGTCCCACGACCTTCTGAACGGCCCCTTTTGACTGGCCCGTTTGATTGGCCCCATTTGATTGGCCCCATTTGATTGGAAAGACCATGACCCTTGCTGAGCGGCGCGTGCCGGTTTCCGTGTTGACCGGATTTCTGGGCGCGGGCAAGACGACCCTGCTCAACCGCCTGCTGAAGGATCCGACACTCACGGACACGGCCGTCATCATCAACGAATTCGGCGAGGTCGGCATCGACCATCTGCTCGTCGAACAGTCGAGCGACGGCGTCATCGAGCTTTCCGACGGGTGCCTGTGCTGCACCATCCGCGGCGAACTGGTCGATACGCTCGCCGACCTGATGGATCGCATGCAGACGGGCAAGATCCAGCCGCTGAAGCGTGTGGTGATCGAGACCACCGGCCTTGCCGATCCAGCGCCGGTGCTGCAATCCGTCATGGGCAATCCCGTGCTCAGCCAGTCCTTCAGCCTCGACGGCGTGATAACAGTGGTCGATGCCGTCAACGGCCTGTCGACGCTCGCCAACCATCCGGAAGCCGTCAAGCAGATCGCTGTCGCCGACCGCGTGCTGATCAGCAAGATCTCGCTTTCAGATGCCGCAACGGTAGAGGCGGTGAAGCGGGAGATTGCCGCACTCAATCCACGGGCAAGCATCGTGGATATCGACACGCCCGGTCTCGTCGGCCCCGCCCTCCTCGCCAATGGACTTTACGATCCCGGCAGCAAGATTCCTGACGTCCGCCGCTGGCTGCAAGAGGAAACACATGACCACCATGATCATGGGCACCACCACGATCATGAGCACCATCACCATGGGCATGATCACGGGCATCACCACCACGACCACCAGCACGCCCATGACGTGACCCGCCACGACGCGACGATCCGCTCCTTCAGCATCGTGCACGACCGCCCGGTCGATCCGATGGCGCTGGAAATGTTCATCGACCTGCTGCGCTCCGCGCACGGAGAAAAGCTCCTGCGCATGAAGGGCATCGTGTTGATGTCGAACACGCCGGAGCGGCCGCTGGTGCTGCAGGGTGTGCAGAGCGTCTTTCATCCGCCGGAGCGCCTTTCCGCCTGGCCCGACCCGGCGGACCGCCGCACACGACTGGTGCTCATCACCAAGGACCTGCCGGAAGCCTTCGTGCGCGACCTCTTCGATGCGTTTACCGGCACTCCCAGGATCGACCGGCCGGACCGCGCCGCGCTTTCCGACAACCCGCTCGCCATTCCGGGCCTGCGCCTCTGACCGCAGCACGGCAAAAGACCCGGATGCAGGGGACATCCGGGTCTTTGGGGAGGTCAGTCTGGGCGATGTTTACTTGCAGACCTTGATCTTCTTGATGATGACGTTGCCGTAGTAGTCGTAGGACTTCACCTTCTTGATGAAGCAATAGGGCTCGTAGCCGTAGCTGTAGTAGCCTGCCTGCGAAGGGGCCGCGAAGGAGACGGCGGCGACGAGGGCAACGGTGGCGGAAACGATGATCTTGCGCATGGGTCTCTCCTGATCTCTGGTATGGATGAGCCTCTCTCATCCGGTGATCAGAAGATCGCACATCGCCCCGCCGCCCGCTGTTCCGCAGGAAACAGGCGGGCTCTCTCCTCTGAAATCAGAAGCGGGCGCCGGCGAAATGGGCGATCTGCGCGCCGAGTTCGTAATAGCCCTCGCGCATCGAGCGGAAGGACTGCGCTTCGGGTTCGCTTACCGGCAACGGCAGGTCCCGTTCGGCGATCTCGCCGGAAACGAGCTCCGCCAGCGTGCGGCCGAAGACAGTGCCCGGCGCGATGCCGCGGCCGTTGTAGCCGGAAAAGCCGATGACGTTGTCGGCAAGACGGTGGAAGCGCGGCAGGTTGTCCGTGGTCATGCCGATCTTGCCGTACCATTCCGCCTCGAAAGCGACGTCGCCGATAGCGGGAAAGAGCTTTTTCAGCGCGCGCCGCGCCCAGGCCTTGTGGATGCCTGTACCCGCGCCGCGCAGCGCACCGACACTGCCGAACACCAGCCGGCCACGCTTGTCGAAGCGGAAGGAGGAGAGCACTTCCTTCGTGTCCCAGGCGCCCTGGCGCTCCGGCAGGATCCTTGCCTGCATCTCGGGCGAAAGCGGAACGGTGGCGAAGTTGAAGTAGGGCAGATGCACGAGCTCGGTGCGCACCTCGTTCCAGGGCGCGACCGTATAGGCGTTGGTCGCAACCACCACCCAGTCCGCCGTGACGGAGCCGCGCGCGGTCTTCACCGTCCAACGTTTTCCGGTCCGCTCTGCGCCCGTCACCGGGCTTGCCGTGAAGACCTGGGCACCCGCTGCAATCGCCGCACGGGCAAGGCCGCGCGCATAGGCCAGCGGCTGGATCGTGCCGGCGCGCATGTCGAGAAGCGAGCCGGCATAAGCCTCGGTGCCCACCTTCGCCGCCGTCTCGGCGGCATCCAGCAGGCGCACCGGGGCGCCGCGACGGGCCCACTGCTCTGCGCGCTGCTTCAATTCGTCGAGACCCGCCTTTCCGACGGCGCAATGCAGCGTGCCCGCCGGATTGATCTCGCAGTCGATGGCATGCTTTTCGACGAGATCGAACACCGCACGGGGCGCATTGCCGAGAAGTTCCAGCAACCGGCCGCCGTGCACGTCGCCGAGCACGCCCGGCAACTCGTCCGGCATGACCCACATGCCCGCATTGACGAGGCCGACATTGCGGCCCGAGCCGCCATAGCCGATCTCCGCCCCTTCAAGCAGGATGACCCGCGTGCCGCGCCCGGCCAGATGCAGCGCCGCCGAAAAGCCGGTATACCCGCCGCCGACGATGACGACATCCGCCTCCGCCTTGCCGGAAAAGGCAACGGTTTCGGGGGCGGGCGGAGCGGTCATCTCCCAAAGGCCATGGGAGCGCGGATCGTTGAGCATGGGCGTCAGTCTTTTCCGGATGAGGAGGATTTCTCGCCGCACAATCGGCCATGCGGCACGACGACTAAAGCAAAAAATGAGAACGGGGTCATGCCCCCGCCGCATGATCGGTCGCGGAAATCCTACGCCGGGACCTGCTTGGAGATCCAGGCGCGAAATGCCTGACTCAGCGGGTTTTCGAGCTTTCCCTCCGGCACGACGAGATAATAGCTGTTCTCCGTCTCCATCGGCCGGTCGAAAACGACGGCAAGCCGGCCGTTCGCCAGCTCCTGCTCGATCAGATAATACGGCAGGAGCGCGAAGCCGAGCCCGGCGACGGCCGTCTCGATGACCATGGAGAACTGGTCGAAGCGGTGGCCGCGATAGGCTGTATCCGCCGAGCCACCGTTCAGCTCGAACCATTGTGCCCAGAGCTTCGGCCGCGTCGCAAGATGCAGGAGCGGTGCTCTTTCCAGGTCCTTCGGCTCGGCAAGGTTCCAGGATTTTACCAGTTCCGGGCTCGCCGCGGGCAGGATGACCTCGCTGCACAGGTAGGAGCAGGCCGCCCGCGCCCAGACCGGCTGGCCGTAGTGGATCGCAAGGTCGAAATTCTCCTCGTCGAAATCGAATGGCGCCGAGCGCGAGGCGATGTTGACGATCGTGCCCGGATTTTCCGCAAGAAAACCCGGAATGCGCGGCGTCAGCCAGCGGCTTCCGAACGTCGGCAGCGTCGCGATGGAAAGGCTGTGCTCGGAAGAGGCCGACGCCATGGCGCGCAGCATGGTCTCTTCCGTCTGATGCAGCAGCTTGCGTACTTCCGGCAGGAAACGGCGGCCGTCGTCGGAGAGCACCACGCGCTGGCGCACACGCTCGAAGAGCAGCACGCCGAGCTGTTCCTCGAGGTCCTTGATCTGGCGGCTGACGGCACTCTGGGTGAGGTTCAGCTCATGGGCCGCCTGCGTGAAGCTGCCATGACGGGCAGCACATTCGAACGCTTGCAGCGTGGTGACGTCAGGAATCAGCCTTCGACTGAGCTTCATTCTTTCCTCGCATCAACATAGTCAGAACGGTCGCAATCGCGGGAAGAAACGATCCGGTATGATCCGTTTTGAGAATGATCAGGGCCTCCCACCCTTCTAAAGCAATTCCACGAAAAGTGTGAAGCGGTTTTCCTGGAATTGCGCAACACCGAGATGAGATCACTCACCATGAAAGCAAATTCGCACGTTTCCGCCGACACGATCCGCGCGGACTTCTCCACCGCCATGTCCGCCATGTATCGCACCGAGGTTCCGGCCTATGGCACGCTGATGGCGCTGGTGGCCGATGTGAACGCCGAGACGCTCGCCGCCGACCCCGTCCTCAAGGAACGTCTCGAGGCGACGGACACGCTGGAGCGCATCTCCGAGGAACGCCACGGCGCCATCCGCCTCGGCACGCCGGAAGAGCTTTCCATGATGCGCCGCGCCTTTGCCGTCATGGGCATGTATCCGGTGGGCTACTACGATCTCTCCACCGCGGGCGTGCCGGTGCATTCCACCGCCTTCCGCCCGGTCGGCGAGGAAAGCCTCAACCGCAATCCCTTCCGCGTCTTCACCTCGCTGCTGCGCCTCGATCTCATCGCCGACGAGACGCTGCGCGAGGAAGCGGCCGACGTGCTCGCCGCGCGAAAGATCTTCACCGACGAAGCCGTCAGGTTCATCGAGAAGGCCGAACGCGACGGCGGCCTCGATGCGGCCGATGCCGCCCGTTTCGTCACCGAACTGCTGGAAACCTTCCGCTGGCACGATCAGGCCATCGTCAGCACCGGTATGTACAAGCGCCTGCACGATGCGCATCGTCTGATCGCCGACGTCGTCTCCTTCAAGGGTCCGCACATCAACCACCTGACGCCGCGCACGCTCGACATCGACAAGGTGCAGGCCCGCATGCCGGAAGAGGGCATCGCCCCTAAGGCCGTCGTCGAAGGTCCGCCGACCCGAACCTGCCCGATCCTCCTGCGCCAGACCTCGTTCAAGGCCCTGGAAGAGGCCGTCTCCTTCATCGGCGCCGACGGCACCTGGCAGGAAGGCTCCCACACGGCCCGCTTCGGCGAGATCGAGCAGCGCGGCGTGGCGCTGACGCCGAAGGGCCGCGCGCTCTATGACGGGCTGCTGACCGAGACGCGCGCCCGCGTACGTCCTGCCGCTGACGGCTCTAACGCTGACGAATACGAAGCCGCTCTCTCCGACGTCTTCAAGACCTTTCCCGATGATTGGGACGGCATCCGCAAGGCAGGCCTCGGCTACTTCACCTACTCCCTGACACAGAAGGGCAAGGCCGTCACCGGCCGCAACGCCGATCTCGAAACGGCGATCGAAGCCGGCCTCATCCGCTTCGATCCGATCGTCTACGAGGACTTCCTGCCGGTCAGTGCCGCAGGCATCTTCCAGTCGAACCTTGGCGACGACGCGACCCAGGACTTCGTCGCAAGCCCGAACCAGGTGATGTTCGAGCGCGATCTCGGCGCCGCCGTGCTCGACGAATTCGCGCACTATGCCGCCATCCAGCGCGCGTCGCTTGAAATGTGCCTCGGCATCGTGAACATGGCTGCCGCTGCGGAGTGACGGAAGAACGCATGATCGAGGCACGCCATATCGAAGTACTGAAAGGCATCACCGGCGAGAAGGGCCTTCTCACCGAGGAAGCCGACATGGCTGCCTACGAGACCGGCGCGCGCTATGACAAGGGCCGCGCCGCTTTCGTCGCGCGTCCGGCCACGACGGCAGAGGCCTCTGCCGTCGTCTCCTACTGCGTGAGGAACGCCATCGCCCTCGTGCCGCAATCCGGCAATACCGGTCTCGTCTCCGGCTCGACGCCTGACGGTAGCGGCCTTCAGGGTGTGCTCAGCCTCGACCGCCTGAACGCGCCCTTCGACCTCGACCGGATAAACCGTTCCGTCACGGCCGGAGCGGGTCTGCGCCTTTCCGACCTCAACGGCCGGCTCGAAGAGAGCGGCCTGTTCTTTCCGATCGACCTCGGCGCCGACCCGCGTCTTGGCGGCATGATCGCGACGAACACCGGCGGTTCGCGCTTCCTGCGCTACGGCGACGTGCGCCGCAACGTTCTCGGCCTCACCGTGGTGCTCGCCGACGAGGCCGGCACCGTGCTCGACCTGTCTTCGGATCTGCGCAAGAACAATACCGGTGTCGACTGGAAGCAGCTTTTCATCGGTACGTCGGGCGCTTTCGGCATCGTCACCGAATGCGTGCTGAACCTCGAACCGGCACCGAAACAGTCTGCCACCGCCCTGCTCGTGCCCGCCTCGGCAGAGCAGGTGGCAACGCTGCTCGTCGCCATGGAAGACGCGCTCGGCAGCTACCTCTCGGCTTTCGAAGGCATGTCCGGCAACGCGGTCGCCGCCGCGCTCGACCATGTGCCGTCGCTGCGCAACCCTTTCCAGGGTGGCGTGGTGCCCGACTTCGTCATCCTTGCGGAGATCTCCCGTTCAAGCCCGCCGCGCGAGGGTGAGCAGCCGCTTGATGCGGTGCTGGAGGAGGTGCTGGCCGCGATTTGGGAGCGCGAGGATGCGCCGCTCGCCGACGCATTCGTCGGCCCGCCGCACGAGATCTGGGCGCTGCGCCATGCACTGTCCGAAGGCGTGAAGCATCGTGGGCGATTGATCGCCTTCGATCTGTCCTTCCGCCGGGGTGACATCATGCCCTTCCTCGCCCATATGAAGGCGGACATGCCTGACCATTTCGAGGACGTCACGATCTGCGACTTCGGCCATATCGGCGACGGCGGCGTGCACTTCAATCTGGTCGTCGCGAAGGATGATCCTCGGCTCGCCGATCCCGATTTCGAAGCGGATTTGCGCGAATGGGTCTTCACCGTCGCCGTCGAGCAATTCGGTGGCAGCTTCAGCGCGGAACACGCCATCGGCCGCAAGAACCAGGTTTTTTATGACAGATACACCCCGGAAAAGCTCCGCGAGCTCGCGGCCGGACTGAAGACCATCACCTCGCCGGGCCCGCTCGGCGCGATCACCTTTTAAGAAACCGACAGGGAGACACCCCATGACGAACGTCGACGTGAAACAGGAAACCGCAGCCCTTCTCGACAAGCTCGGCGTTGCCCGCAGCGCCTGGCAGGGCGGCGACATGGCCTCCTACAGCCCCGTCAGCGGCGAGGAGATCGGCAAGCTGAAGACCGTCTCGGCCACCGACACAAACAAGGCGATCGACGCCGCCCACGACGCCTTCAAGGCCTGGCGGCTCGTGCCCGCACCCAAGCGCGGCGAACTCGTTCGCCTGCTCGGCGAAGAACTACGCGCGTCCAAGGCCGATCTCGGCCGCCTCGTTTCCATCGAAGCCGGCAAGATCACCTCGGAAGGTCTCGGCGAAGTGCAGGAAATGATCGACATCTGCGATTTCGCCGTCGGTCTCTCCCGCCAGCTCTACGGCCTGACGATCGCCACCGAGCGTCCCGGCCACCGCATGATGGAAACCTGGCACCCGCTCGGCGTCGTCGGCATCATCTCGGCCTTCAACTTCCCGGTCGCCGTCTGGTCGTGGAACGCCGCACTCGCCCTCGTCGCCGGCAATTCCATCGTCTGGAAGCCCTCCGAAAAGACCCCGCTGACGGCGCTTGCCTGCCAGGCGATCTTCGAGCGCGCCCTCGCCCGCTTCGGCGATGCCCCGGCAAACCTGTCGATCGTCCTCATCGGCGACCGCACCATCGGCGAAGCCCTCGTCGACAATCACAAGGTCGCGCTCGTCTCGGCCACCGGCTCCACCCGCATGGGCAAGGAAGTCGGCCCGCGTCTCGCCAAGCGTTTCGCCCGCTCGATTCTCGAACTCGGCGGCAACAATGCCGGCATCGTCTGCCCCTCGGCCGATCTCGACATGGCGCTGCGCGCGATTGCCTTCGGTGCGATGGGCACCGCCGGCCAGCGCTGCACGACGCTGCGCCGCCTCTTCGTGCATGACAGCGTCTACGACCAGCTCGTGCCGCGCCTGAAGAAGGCCTATACCAGCGTTTCCGTCGGCAACCCGCTGGAAACCTCGGCCCTCGTCGGCCCGCTCGTCGACAAGCAGGCTTTCGACGGCATGCAGAAGGCGCTGGAAGCGGCCAAGGCCGAAGGCGGTTCCGTCACTGGTGGCGAGCGCGTTGCCGACGCCGGCAAGGACACGGCCTACTATGTGAAGCCGGCCATCGTCGAAATGCCGAAGCAGGCCGGCCCGGTTCTCGAAGAAACCTTCGCGCCGATCCTCTACGTCATGAAATATTCTGACTTCGACGCCGTTCTTGACGATCACAACGCTGTCGCCGCCGGCCTCTCGTCGTCGATCTTCACGCTGAACGTCCAGGAAGCCGAACGCTTCCTGTCGGTCGACGGTTCGGATTGCGGCATCGCCAATGTCAACATCGGCACCTCCGGCGCCGAAATCGGCGGCGCCTTCGGCGGCGAGAAGGAAACCGGCGGTGGCCGCGAGAGCGGCTCCGACGCCTGGAAGGCTTACATGCGCCGCGCCACCAACACGGTGAACTATTCGAAGGCCCTGCCGCTCGCCCAGGGCGTCTCCTTCGATATCGAGTAAGCAGCCATGGATAACCAATCCAAAACCGAGGAGGCGGGCTTCCAGCCCGCCTCGCGCATCGCCGCCATCGGCGTCTCCAAAATCCTGCAGATCGGCGCCCGCGCCTCTGCCATGAAGAAGGATGGCCTGCCGGTCATCATTCTCGGCGCGGGCGAACCGGATTTCGACACGCCCGATAACGTGAAAGCTGCCGCCAAGGCCGCCATCGACCGTGGTGACACCAAGTACACCGCGCTCGACGGCACGCCCGAGCTGAAAAAGGCGATCGCCGAAAAATTTCGCCGCGAAAACAATGTCGACTACGCGCTCGACGAGGTCACCGTCGCGACGGGCGCCAAGCAGATCCTGTTCAACGCCTTCATGGCGACGGTCAATCCGGGCGATGAGGTGATCATCCCGACGCCCTACTGGACGTCCTATTCCGACATCGTGGAGATCTGTGGCGGCGTGCCGGTGCTGATCCCCTGCGACGCCGAAGCCGGTTTTCGCCTGAAGGCCGAGCAACTCGAAAAAGCGATCACGCCGAAGACCCGCTGGGTGCTGTTCAACTCGCCCTCGAACCCCTCGGGCGCCGCTTATGGCGAAGCCGACTACCGCCCGCTGCTCGACGTGCTGCTGAAACACCCGCATGTCTGGCTGATGGTCGACGACATGTACGAACACATCGTCTACGATGGATTCAAGTTCGTCACCCCCGTTGCCATCGAACCGCGGCTGAAGAGCCGTGCGCTCACCATCAACGGCGTCTCGAAGGCCTATGCCATGACCGGCTGGCGCATCGGCTATGCCGGTGGCCCGAAGGCGCTGATCAAGGCCATGGCGGTGATCCAGAGCCAGGCGACCTCCTGCCCCTCCTCCGTCAGCCAGGCCGCCTCGGTCGAGGCGCTGAACGGCCCGCAGGACTTCTTGAAGGACCGCCAGGCGAGCTTCAAGCACCGCCGCGATCTCGTCGTCTCCGCGTTGAACGCGATCCCCGGCCTCACCTGCCGCACGCCCGAGGGTGCCTTCTACACCTTCGCCGGCTGCGCTGGCGTGATCGGCAAGGTGACACCCAGGGGCAAGCGCATCGAGGCAGACAGCGACTTCACGGACTATCTCCTCGAAGACGCCCATGTCGCCGTCGTTCCGGGTTCGGCCTTCGGCCTCTCGCCCTATTTCCGCATCTCCTACGCCACGTCGGAAGCCGAATTGGCGGAAGCGCTGAAGCGCATCGCAGACGCCTGCGCCCGGCTCGTCTGAGCGGCAAAGCAAAAATCGGCAAAAGAAAAGGGGCCTCGCAAGAGGCCCCATTTTTATGGGTTCGCGCCTTGTGGCGTTCTCTACTTCCCCGCGGCTGAGCCACAGATGCGAAAACGCCCCGGCCTTCGACCGGGGCGTTTAATGGGTTTGGAAACTCAAGCGGCGCGGGCGCCGTGGTGCTCCTGGGCGTAGTAGTGACCGAAACGGTTGGCGAGGAAGGCGTCGAGGGCGATTTCTTCCTGGCGAACGAATCCTTCGGCGCGCAGCGACCCGTCGGCGAGCATGTCGAGCACGGCGCAGATCGAGCCGGCCGTGGTGATCTGGATGGCCGAATGCAGGGCGCCGGCGACCGGCGCGCTGTAAACCTTGTTGGCGTAGGTTTCCTGAATCAGGCGACCGCCCTTGCGACCCGAGACGGTGACGAAGATGATGACGACGTCCTGCGTGGTGGTCGGCAGGGCGTTTTCAAAAATGTCCTTCAAAACTTCACGGCGGTGACGCAGGCCGAGGTCGTTCAAGAGCGCCTTCATGATGGCGGCGTGGCCGGGATAGCGGATCGTCTTGTAGTTCAGCGTGCGAACCTTGCCCTTCAGCGTCTCGCAGAGCGTGCCGAGGCCGCCCGAGGTGTTGAAGGCTTCATAGGTGACGCCGTCGAGCGAGAATTCCTCGCGCTCTTCGAGGGCCGGAACCTCGATCAGCGCGCTTTCGACGATGGCTTCGCAGGGCTCGATATATTCGTTGATAACGCCGTCCGTGCTCCAGGTCAGGTTATAGTTGAGCGCGTTGGACGGGTACTGCGGCAGCGCGCCGACGCGCATGCGCACGCTTTCGAGCGAATCGAAGCGGCTGGCGAGATCGTTGGCGACGATGGAGATGAAACCCGGTGCAAGGCCGCACTGCGGGATGAAGGCCGTCTTGGCGTTTTCCGCGATGCGCTTGACCTGGCGGGTGGATTCGACGTCTTCCGTGAGGTCGAGATAGTGCAGGCCCGCGTCTGCTGCGGCTTCCGCGATGGCGACCGTCAGATGATAGGGCGCAGCGGATAGGACGGCGAACTTGCCGGCGAGCAGGGCGCGGAGCGCGGCGCCGTCGGCGATATCGACCACGGCGGTCGAAACGGCATCGTGGCGCTCGATGGCGGCAAGCTGCTCGTCCGAACGGTCCGCGACGGTGACGCGGTAATCCCCGCTGTGAGCCAGCATGCGGGCGATGGTGGAGCCGATCTTGCCCGCGCCGATGACGACGATGTCCTTCATGTGATTTCCCTCCGGCATGAATTGATGCGTTTATTTTGAGAGGGAAGACTGTCGATTTAAAGCGCCATATCCGGCATAATCAATCATCAATATCGGCAGAATGACGGTTAAAATGAGCATTTCGACGCTAGGTGCCAAGGATCGCGAACTTCTCGCCATCCTCAGCGAGAACGCCCGCGAACAGACAGCCACGATCGCCCGCAAACTGGGTCTATCACGCACGACCGTGCAGGCAAAAATCGACCGGCTGGAGCGGGACGGCGTGATCGCCGGCTATGGCGTCAAGCTTTCGGACGCCTATGAGAGCGGTATGGTGAAGGCGCATGTACTGATCACCATCGCGCCGAAGACGCTGGCGCGCATCACCACGGAACTGCACGCCATCTCGGCCGTACGCACCCTACATTCGGTAAGCGGCAGTTTCGACCTGATTGCCGTGGTCGAGGCAACGTCGATCGCCGAACTCGATCACCTGATCGACCGCATCGGCGCTATCGACGGCGTGGAACGCACACTGTCGTCGATCATCCTGTCGACGCGGATCAGGCGATAGGCTGCCACATCGGACCAGGCGCCCCCAACCAAGGCTCTCCACCTCTCCGCGGTCATCGTCGACCTTGAGCCGAGGATCCATACCACAAACTCAAGCTACGCCGCACTGCGGCAGATTCGTCGTGCAACCGCCTCAGGCGATGAACCGCTCCGGTCGGTAAGGCCCGATATTGATGACCGTGCGCTCGCCCAGCATCTTTTCCGCCAGCACACGGCCGGTGATCGGGCCCAGCGTCATGCCGTGATGGGCGTGGCCGAAGGCGAACCAGAGGCCGGAATGGCGCGGCGCCTTGCCGATAACAGGCATCATGTCCGGCGTGCAAGGGCGGGCGCCCATCCAGGGCTCCTCGTCGCGCCGCTCGGCGAGCGGGAAGAATTCGCGCGCCACCTTTTCCGCCCTGCGAAGCTGCACCGGTGTCTTGCGCGTGTCGCGCTTGGCGAATTCGGCGCCGGTCGTCAGGCGGATGCCACGTTGCATCGGCGCGAGGAAGTAGCCGCGCTCAGCATCGAGTACCCAATTGTTGAGCTTCGCACCGTCTTCCGTGCCGTAGTGCATGTGATAGCCGCGTTTCACCGCCAGCGGGAAGCGGTAGCCGAGCTTGCGCGTCACCGTATCGGCCCAAGGACCGAGCGCCACGACGACCTCTTTGCCTTCCAGCGGTCCCTCCGGCGTGGCGATGCGCCAGCCCTCGCCTTCAAGCACATGTTCGATGGTCGCCGCATCACCCGACTTCAGCGCGCCGCCGAGCGACTGGAAATAGGCAAGGTAGCGTTTCAGCAGGCTCTGCGGGTCGAGGATCGACCAGGGATCGGTCCAGCGCAGGCCGCCGGTGAGCTCCACGCAAATGGACGGCTCGGCCTCGGCGACCTCCCGGGTCGTCAGCTTCTGGTGGTTGACACCGAAATTGGCGGAGAGTTTTTCCGCATCCGCATAGGCCTTGTCACGCTCCTTCTCGGTGCGAAACACCTTCATCCAGCCGTCCTTGCGGATGAGGTCTTCAGCGCCCGAGGCGGCGATGAGGTCGGCATGCTCGGAAATCGAGTTCTCGATCAACGGTGCATAGAGATGGGCGATGCTCTGGTGCTGGCGAAAACCGGAATGCCACCAGTAGCGGGCAAGGAACGGGATGATGCCGGGGATTGCCGAGGGATGGTAGTGCGCGTCGATCGTGTTGTTCAACGCATAACGGAAGAGCGCACCGAAATCGTGCGGGAAGCCGTAAGGGAAAACGCCCTCGCGCTGGATGAGGCCGGCATTGCCGTAGGAGGTCTCTTCCGCAGCCCCGCGCCGGTCGACGAGCACCACCGACTTGCCGCGCCGTGCCAGATGAATCGCGGTCGAAATACCCACAACACCCGCGCCGAGAACGATGACATCCGTCTTCATATGCCTGCCCCAAGGATCTTTCGTTTGCACATCAATGCATGCGTGCACCGGCAAGACAAGGCGCCCGCAGCGCCGGCTACTGGCCTGCCAGCCGCAACAGGTTCTCGATCGCCGCCCGCTCGAAACCGCCGATGCCCTCGGAAATATCGGCCTTGATCGCCGCCGCCACCGCATCCTCATCGCGCTTGCGTAGCGCCTCGATGGCCTCCTGGTGGCGATCGACGAAGTAGAGCTGGGCGACATGTTCCATGGCGATACCGAGGAAGGGGCCGAGCTGGAGCCAGATGCTCTCCACCATCGGCATGATCACCTGCTCGGGATTGGCGGTGTAGAGCGTGCGATGGAATTCCTGGTTCAGGAGCAGGGCGTTCGCATTGTCTTTGCGCCCGATCGCCTCATCCTGCGCCTTATCGATCTCTTCCAGCCGGTCGATCCGGCGCTCTGTGATATGCGGTACCGCCCGGCGCGCGGCGTGCTGCTCCAGCACGGAACGCAGCGAGACGAGCTCGCTGAACCGGTCCGCCGTCATGCGCGGCACCATGATGCGCCTGTTGTCGAGCACGCGCAGCGCCCCTTCGGACGAAAGGCGGCGCAGCGCCTCGCGCACCGGCGTCGGGCTGCTCTCCATCGCTTCGGCAATGCCGCGGATCGTCAACGATTCCCCCGGCCGGATCGAGCCGACCATGATCGCCTGGCGCAGGCGCCGATGCGCATATTCATGCGTCGTCATCCCGTCCGGCCGGTCCAGCGGCTCAAGCGCCAAATTGCCCAATCCATCCCTCCACGAAAGGCTGCAGATGCTATCCTATGCTTTGTGACAGGTTCTAGCAGCTTGACCCCCGACAAGAAAGTGTGCATATTTTGAAAATGTGATCACAAAAATAATTATGTGATACGGAAGGGAACCATGACTCCGAACGATGATGCCAATTGGCTGATCAATGCCGACGGCGTGGAGAGCATCCAGGCCGTGGTCTGCGACCTGAACGGCATCCTGCGCGGCAAGCGCGTGCCCGTCGGGCAGGCGGAAAAGGTGCTGAAGGGCGGCATTCGCATGCCGCTGTCCATCGTGGGCGTGGACGTGTGGGGTGAGGACATCGTCGGCTCAAGCCATGTCTTCGCCTCGGGCGACATGGACGGCATCTGCGCCGCAACCGGTCGTGGCGCGCTCCCCGTCAGCTGGACGTTGAAGCCGTCAGCCGTCGTGCCGCTCTGGCTGTTCAAGGAGGACGGCACACCGTTCCTTGCCGACCCGCGCCAGGCACTCGCCAATATCGTGCGCCAGTACCACGAACTCGGCCTGCGCCCCGTCGTCGCCTCGGAAATGGAGTTTTACCTGATCGACGCCGAGCCCGACCATGCACAGCCGCCGATCTCGCCCTATACCGGCAAGCGGCTCGACTCCGACGCCATCCTCTCCATCGACGAGCTCGACGATTTCGGCCAGTTCTTTTCCGACGTCTATGCGGAATGCGAACGGCAGAATGTGCCGGCGGATTCGGCCGTCGCCGAAAACGGTATCGGCCAGTTCGAAATCAACCTGATGCATTCCGACGACCCGTTGAAGGCCGCCGACGACGCGCTGTTCTTCAAGCGCATCATCAAGGGCGTCGCGCGCAAGCATGGTTTTGCCGCCACCTTCATGGCAAAGCCCTACGGCATGCGCTCCGGCAGCGGCATGCACATGCATTTCAGCCTGATCGACGAGGACGGCAACAACGTCTTCGACAACGACACGCCCGAGGGCTCTGACATCATGAAACATGCCGTCGCGGGCCTGACGCGCGGCATGGCGGAATCGACGCTGCTCTTCGCGCCGCATTTCAACTCCTACCGCCGCCTGCGCCCGGATACGCATGCTCCCACCTCCGTTTCGTGGGGCTACGAGAACCGCACCGCCGCCATCCGCATTCCCGGCGGCAGCAACAAGGCGCGCCGCATCGAGCACCGCGTCGCCGGCGCCGATGCCAACCCCTATCTCGTCATGGCCGGCATTCTCGGCGCCGCCCTTGTCGGCATCCGCAACAAGTGGGAGCCGCCGGCACCGGTCTCGGGCCGGGCCTATCTCTCGCAGCTGCCGCGCATCCCCTCGGAATGGGGCTCTGCCGTCACCGCCTTCGAGAACGGCTCGATCGTCTCGGAGATCTTCGATACGGATCTCCGCTCCATGCTGATCGCCTGCAAGCGGCAGGAAATCGCCGGTTTTGCCGAACAGGTGACCGACTTCGAATTCAGCGCCTACCTGGAAATCGTCTGATGGCCAATACCCAGTCCTATGCCGGCAACGGCGCCTATCCCGACAGCTACTACGCCGCCTCCCGCAACATCATCCGCACGCCGAAAGTGCTGGAAGGCGCTGTCACCGCCGACGTCGCCGTGCTCGGCGCCGGCTATTCCGGCCTTTCCACCGCCATCCACCTTGCCGAAAAGGGCTACAAGGTTGTGATGGTCGAGGGCGCCGGCATCGGCTGGGGCGCCTCGGGCCGCAACGGCGGGCAGATCGTCAACGGTCTCAATGCCAGCCTCGACACGATCAAGCGCCGCTACGGCGATCAGGCCGGCGCCTTCGTCGGCGGCCTGGTGCAGGAAGGCGGCAAGATTATCCGCCGCATCGTCTCGCAATACGACATCGATTGCGACATGAAGACCGGCAACATCTATGCCGCCTATACGCCCGCCCACATGAAGGACCTCGAGCACAAGAAGGCCCTTTGGAAGAGCTACGGCATGGACGACCACCAGATACTCGACAAGGCGGCGATCAGCAAACTGGTCAACACCGACGCCTATATCGGCGGCATGCTGGACACGACCGGCGGCCACATGCACCCGCTCAACCTCACCCTCGGCGAGGCCAAGGCACTGGAATCGCTTGGCGGCGTGATCTACGAACAGTCGCCCGTCACCCGCGTCGAGCACGAGGCGGAAAAGCCCGTCATCCACACGGCGAAGGGCAGCGTCACCGCCAAGGTCGCCGTGCTTTGCGGCAATGCCTATCTCGGCCATGTCGTGCCGAAGCTGGTTTCGCGCGTCATGCCCGTCTCCACCCAGATGGTCGCCACCGAGCCACTCGGCGCCGAGCGCGCCGATGCGCTGATCCCGAGCGACATGTGCGTCGAGGACGTCCGCTACATCCTCGACTACTTCCGCCTCTCCGCCGACAAGCGCATGATTTTCGGCGGCGGCACCGTCTATGGCGGCACCGACCCGGCGGACGTGCGCGCAAAAATCCGCCCAAACCTCGAAAAGGTCTTCCCCTCGCTGAAGGGCGTAAAAATCGACTACGCCTGGAGCGGCAACTTCGCCCTCTCCTTCTCGCGCGTGCCGCAGATGGGCAAGATCGGCAAGAACACCTATTTTGCCCACGGCTACAGCGGCCACGGCGTCACCGGCTCGCATCTCTTCGGCCGCATCCTCTCGGAAGCGGTCGACGGCGATCTCTCGCGCTTCAGCCAGTTCGAAAAGCTGCCCTGGATTCCCTTCCCGGGTGGGCGCATGTTCCGTGCGCAATATTCCACCATCGGCTCCTGGTGGTATCAGTTCAAGGACGCCTTCGGCCTCTAAGGCCCGACACATTTTAGAACGGCAGGGCCGGCGCTTGCGCCGGCCTTTTGCTTGCCCCTTGCGTACTGTCACAAGCGGGATTATGCCTTGCCTTGCTCTAACGGGGTGCCAGCGGATTTTTTTTTCCACTGGCTGAGAGGCGGTCTCGCCAACCCGAAGAACCTGATCCGGCTCGTACCGGCGGAGGGATTAGACGGCACATCCTGCGCCCTACTCCCGTTTTGTGAACAACAAGGAGGCGCGGATGCGCAAGACACTTTTCTCCACCATCGCGGCACTGGCCGTTTCCCTCGCCCTTCCCGCGCTCGCGCAGGAAAAGACGCTGACCGTCTACACCTACGAGAGCTTCGTCGCCGAATGGGGCCCCGGCCCGAAGGTCAAGGAAGCCTTCGAGAAGACCTGCGGCTGCACGGTCGAATGGGTCGGCGTCGCCGATGGCGTGGAACTTCTGACGCGCCTGAAGCTCGAAGGCGAAAGCACCAAGGCCGACCTCGTTCTCGGCCTCGACACCAACCTCATCACCGAGGCCAAGGCGACTGGCCTCTTCGAGGCGCATGGCCTTTCGCCGGCGGACCTCACCGTGCCGGGCGGCTTCTCCGACGACACATTCCTGCCCTACGACTACGGCCATTTCGCCGTCGTCTATGACAGCGAGACGCTGAAGACCCCGCCGACGAGCCTCAAGGACCTCGTCGAAGGCGACCCGTCGCAAAAAATCGTCATCGAGGACCCGCGCACGTCGACGCCCGGCCTCGGCCTGCTGCTCTGGGTGAAGTCGGTTTATGGCGACAAGGCGGGCGAGGCCTGGGGCAAACTCAAGGATCGCGTGCTGACCGTCACGCCCGGCTGGTCGGAAGCCTATGGCCTCTTCACCAAGGGCGAGGCGCCGATGGTGCTGTCCTACACGACCTCACCGGCCTACCACGTCATCGCGGAGAAGACCGAGCGTTACAAGGCCGCCGCCTTCTCCGAAGGCCATTACGTGCAGATCGAAGTCGCCGGCCTGACGCGCACCGCTGACGACAAGGATCTGGCCCGCCAGTTCCTGACCTTCATGACCGGCCCGGATTTCCAGTCGATCATTCCGGAAACCAACTGGATGATGCCGGCCGCCAAGACGAAGGACCCGCTGCCTGCCGCCTTCGACGCGCTGGTGAAGCCGGAAAAGACCTTCCTGATGTCGTCGGACGAGGTTGCAGCCAACCGCAAGGCCTGGATCGACGAATGGCTCGCGGCGATGAGCGCCAAGTAACGTGATCTTCGCCCGCACCGAGCGACGGACATTGCGTGTCGCCGGGGGCCTCGCCCTCGGCACCGTGCTGGTCTTCGTCGGTGCGGCGACCGCCGTGCTTCTCGCCCATGCCGGCCCCGGCTCCGGCGCGCCGCTCCTCGATGCCTATATCGGGCGCGTCGCGCAGTTCACTCTGCTGCAGGCGACACTCTCCACACTCCTGTCCGTCCTGCTCGCCATTCCGGTCGCCCGGGCGCTCGCCCGACAGCGGGATTTTTCCGGCCGCGTTTGGATCATCCGGCTGTCCGTCGTACCGCTCGGCCTGCCGGCGCTGGTCGCCGCCCTCGGCGTCATCGAGGTCTGGGGCCGGCAGGGCGTCGTCAACGACCTGCTCGGGCTCGCCGGGCTGCAGAACCCGGTCAGCGTCTACGGGCTTGCCGGCATCTTGATCGCCCATGTCTTCTTCAACCTGCCGCTCGCCGCACGCTTCCTGCTGGCGGCCCTCGAGCGCATTCCGGCCGAATACTGGCTGACCTCCGCCAATCTCGGCATGGGCAGCGGCGCGGTGTTCCGGCTTATCGAATGGCCCGTCATCCGGCGGGTCCTGCCGGGGATCGCCGGACTCGTCTTCATGCTCTGCGCAACGAGCTTCACCATCGCGCTGACGCTCGGCGGCGGGCCGGCGGCAACGACGATCGAGGTGGCGATCTACCAGGCGCTGCGCTTCGATTTCGATCCCGAACGCGCCGTCCTGCTCGCCTTCCTGCAGATCTTCGTCACGGCAAGCCTGCTCTGGCTGATCTCGCTGTTCGGCAAGCCACCCGAAGAGGGCATGACGACAGGCCGCGCCATCCGCCGTTTCGACGGCCGCCGGCACCGCCTTCCCGATGGCCTGGTCATCCTCCTCTTCACCCTCTTCACCGCAGCGCCTCTCGTCGCCACCCTCGTCTCAGGCCTTTCCGCCGATCTCGGCCGGCTGGCGCTCGATCCGCTGCTGCACCGGGCGCTCGTCACCAGCCTTGCAGTTTCCTTCGCCTCGGCCTGCCTCAGCCTTTCGATCGCGCTGCCCATCGTGCTCGTGCCGCGGCTGGCCGAGACGGGCAAGGTCGACCTCGCCACACGGCTGATGGCTCGTGCTCTGCCCGCGGTCGGTTCGCTGATCCTGCTCGTGCCGCCGGTCGTCGTCGCTACGGGCTGGTTCCTCTTGCTGAGAACCTTCGGCGAGACCGGACGCTTCGCCCCCGCCGTCGTCACCGTGCTCAACGCGCTGATGGCGCTGCCCTTCGTCGTGCGCGTGCTGGAGCCAGCCTACCGCACCCATCTCATCCGCACCGCCCGGCTCGCGCTCAGCCTGGGCGTCACCGGAATGCATCGCCTGCGATGGATTGACCTGCCCGCCCTCAGGAAACCGCTGCTCACCGCCTTTGCCTTCGCCATGGCGCTGTCGCTCGGCGATCTCGGTGCCGTCGCCATCTTCGGTGCGGAAGGGTTCACCACTCTGCCGTGGCTGCTCTACTCCCGCATGGCGAGCTATCGCACCGCGGATGCCGCCGGCATCGCCCTGCTGCTCGGCGCAATATGCCTTCTCCTGACGCTGCCCTCGACCGCGGCGGAGCGCCCGACTGAAAGACCAAGCACCGATGCCTGACCTTGCCATCCACCTCACAGATGTCGCCGTGCACTTCGGGGAAAAGCGGCTATCCTTCGACTGCGCCATTCCAGCCGGTGCCGCGGTCGCAGTCGTCGGCCCCTCGGGCGCGGGAAAATCGACGCTGTTCAACGTTATCGCCGGCTTCCAGGCGCCGGCCTCAGGCGATGTCCGGCTGCTCGGCGAAACCATGGCAGGGCAGGATCCCGCGGAACGGCCGGTCTCGATCATCTTCCAGGACAACAATCTTTTCGCGCACCTGACGGTTGCCGACAATGTCGGCCTCGGTATCGATCCAGCGCTGCGGCTGGATGCGGCGGCGCGAGAGAGCGTGTTTGCCGCGCTCGCGCGCGTCGGCCTCGGCGGCTACGAGCAGCGCCTGCCGGGCTCGCTTTCGGGCGGCGAGCGGCAGCGCGTGGCGCTTGCCCGCGCCCTCGTACGGCGCCGGCCGATCCTGCTGCTCGACGAACCGTTCGCCGCGCTCGATCCGGCCATGCGGGCGGAGATGGCGAAACTTCTGACGGAGCTGCGCAACGAGACGAAGAGCACGATGCTCTTCATCACCCACCAGCCGGAAGACATCCGCCGGCTGGCGGACCGGGTCATGTTCCTGGAGGCAGGCACAATCCTTCTCCAGGAGCCGGTCGTGGATTTCCTTTCTCGACGGGAGCCACCAGCCGTTGCAAAATTCCTCGGCCATTCCACGCTTTAGCGGAACACCCGGTTTGGCGCCCCGGCGACACGCCACAATTTGGACGCCCCCCTGTGTCACCGGAGCCACAAGGGAAGCGTTTGTCGAATCGGGAGTTGCCGGCCGGGTATGGTGCGTCTATCTCATCCATTCGAGGACCCGGTTCGGGCTGTGGGCAAGAGATATGGCGAGAGCAACGCAGGAAGCTGCAACGGTACGCGGACGTGGGGTTTTGAGACCCCTTGCGGTGCTGATGCTCGCCGGCACGCTGCTTGCCGGCTGCCAGTCCATCATCGAACAGACCTATGAACCGACGATCTCGCCCTCGTCCAACCCGCAGATCGTCGACGAGGTGCAGAAGAACGACCCGCGCGCCCAGATGGGCGCCCGCGAGCACCCGCGCATCGTCGCCAGCTACGGCGGCGAATACAAGGACGCCAAGACCGAGCGGCTCGTCGCGCGCATTGCCGGCGCGCTGACGCTCGTTTCGGAAAACCCGAACCAGTCCTATCGTATCACCATCCTGAATTCGCCCGCGATCAACGCCTTCGCGCTGCCGGGCGGCTATCTCTACGTCACCCGCGGCCTGCTGGCGCTTGCCAACGACGCCTCGGAAGTCGCGGCCGTGCTCTCGCATGAAATGGCGCACGTCACCGCCAACCACGGCATCGAGCGGCAGAAGAAGGAAGAGGCCGAGGTCATCGCCAGCCGCGTCGTGGCCGAGGTGCTCTCCAGCAACATCGCCGGCAAGCAGGCCCTGGCGCGCGGAAAGATGCGCCTCGCCGCCTTCTCGCGCAACCAGGAACTCCAGGCCGACGTGATCGGCGTGCGCATGCTGGGCGAGGCGGGCTACGACCCCTATGCGGCGGCGCGCTTCCTCGATTCCATGGCGGCCTATGCCCGCTTCACCGCCGTCGACCCCGATTCCGACCAGAGCCTCGACTTCCTGTCGAGCCACCCGAATGCACCGCAGCGCGTGGAGCTGGCGCGCCTGCATGCCCGCGCCTTCGGCGCGGAAGGCGCGATCGGCGACCGCGGCCGGGACTACTACCTCGCCGGCATCGACGGTCTGCTCTACGGCGATGCGCCCGAAGAGGGCTATGTGCGCGGCCAGACCTTCCTGCATGGCAAACTCGGCATCCGCTTCGACGTGCCGGCCGGCTTCCAGATCGACAACAAGGCCGACGCGGTGCTGGCGACGGGTCCCGGCGATGTCGCGATCCGCTTCGACGGTGTTGCCGACAGCCGCAAGCAGGACCTCGTGAACTACATTTCGAGCGGCTGGGTGACCGGCCTCAGACCGGAGACGATCCAGCCCGTCATGATCAACGGGCTGGAGGCGGCTACAGCCAAGGCCGCGGCCGACCGCTGGGAGTTCGACGTCACGGTCGTGCGCATCGACAACCAGATCTACCGCTTCCTGACTGCCGTGCCGATGGGCTCGAAGGCGCTGGAACCGACTGCGGCGATCCTCAAGGCCTCGTTCCGCAAGCTGACGCCGGCCGAAGTCACCTCGCTGAAGCCGTTGCGCATACGCGTCGTTACCGCACGGGCCGGCGACACCGTCGCCTCGCTCGCCGGACGGATGATGGGCACGGATCGGAAACTCGACCTCTTCCGCCTGATCAACGCGATGACGGCGGCGAGCACCGTCCGCACCGGTGAAAAATTCAAGATCATCAGCGAGTAATCGCTTCTCCCAAACAAAAACCCCGCCGTCTCCGGCGGGGTTTTTTTGTTCAGCCGCATCCGGCTGCCATCGTTACTCGCGATTGCCGAGGAAGCGCAGCAGGAACAGGAAGAGGTTGATGAAGTCGAGGTAGAGCGTCAGTGCGCCCATGATGGCCTTGCGGCCGGCCACGGCGACGTCGTCGGCTTCAAAATACATTTCCTTGATCTTCTGCGTGTCCCAGGCCGTCAGGCCTGCGAAGACCAGCACGCCGATCGCGGAGATCGCGAAGTCGAGCGCCGAGGACTGTAGGAACAGGTTAACGAGCGAGGCGATGATCAGGCCGAACAGGCCCATGATCAGGAACGAACCCATTGCGGACAGGTCCCGCTTCGTCGTGTAGCCGAACAGCGACAGGGCGCCGAAGGCGGCGGCGGAGACGAAGAAGGTCTGCGCGATGCTGGCGCCGGTATAGACCAGGAAGATCGACGACAGCGACAGGCCCATCAAGCCGGCATAGACCCAGAAGGTCGCCTGCGCGGCCGCAACGCTCATCGTGTGGATGCGGAAGCTCAGGAAGAAGACCAGCGCCAGCGGGGCGAGCATCACGACCCACTTCAGCGGGCTCACATAGATCGCCTGGCCGAAGGCGGTGAGCTGCCCGTCGGCGAAAGCGGCCTGCGAAGCAGCATAAGCCACCACGCCGGTGATCGCGAGACCAAGAGCCATCAGGTTGTAGACCCGGAGCATATAGGCGCGAAGGCCTTCGTCGACGACCGCGCCGGCCTGAGCGCCGGCATTGGCCGTTCGGGTCTGGTAGTTGCGGAGATCAGCCATGTTTTCCTCTCGTAAAGCCCCCTGTGATGACGGTGTCGGGTTCCCGTTTATTCGCCGAGGGTTCGGCACGAAAGCCCGGGCAACCGCTGTGGGGCTCCAGCTTGCCTGTAAACAATATGCGCATGAATTGTGTCTCGTACAAGACCCGCGCCCCTCGCGGACCGCGGATCCCGGCATCGTCAGAGTTCGCGCAGCACGGGCGCGGCCTTCTGCCCCAGAATGCGCCAGGTCCCGGCAAGGCCGATGCCGACGGTCATGACGAGGGCTGTAACGACCGTCATGACGGCGACGTCGGGCAGGAAGCTCGATGGCAGCGTCATGATGCGGCTCACCACGAACCAGGCCGCCACCCCGCCGGCAAAGAGCGCGAAGAGCGCCGTCGCCAGACCCAGCATCAGATATTCGTAACTGAAGGCACGGATCAGCGTAGCGCGTGTCGCGCCGAGCGTCTTGAGCACCACGGCATCGTGCACGCGCGCCCGGTTGCCGGCCGCAAGCGCCCCGGCGAGCACGAGGATCGAGGCGATGAGCGCGACGGCGGCCGCCGCCCGGATGGCAGTGGCGAGCTGGCCGACCAGCTCGTTGACCACATCGAGCGCATCCTTGACACGCACACTGGTGATCGTCGGGAAGGCATTGGTGACTGCCTTCAGGGTCGCCGCCTCCTGCTCGGCGGTTGCCTGCGGGTCAATCACCGTCGACAGCCACGCATGCGGCGCGCCGGCAAAGGTGTTCGGCGAGAAGACCATGACAAAATTGATCGACAGCGATTCCCATTCGACATTGCGGAAGTTCGCGATGCGCGCCGTGATGTTGCGGCCGAGCACATTGACCGTCACACTGTCGCCGATCTTGAGCCCGAGCTCGCGGCCCTCCTCGGCGGCGAAGGAAACGAGCGGCTCGCCAGAATAATCCTCCGGCCACCATTCACCCTCGGCAAGCGTTGAGTTTTCCGGCGTGCGCTTGGCATAGGTGATGCCGCGGTCTCCGCGCAGCACCCACTGCCCTTCGGGCGGCACCTTGACCTTCGAGACCTCGACGCCGTTCAGCTCCATGACACGGCCCCGCAGCATGGGCACCTCGATGATCTTGCCGTCGGGCATGTTGGACTGGAGCACGGTGCGGAACCCGTCCAGTTCGCTGCCCTGGATATCGACGAAGAAGAAGTTCGGCGCGCGCTCCGGCAGATTGCCGGTCAGTTCCCGGCGCAGGTTGCCGTCGATCAGCGTCAGCGTGACGAGGAGCGCAAGACCGAGGCCGAGCGACAGCACGACGGACGAGGTGAGCGCCCCGGGCCGATGGATATTGCCGATGGCAAGCCGCAGCGACGGCGAATTGACGCGCGGACTGCGCCGCGCGATCGCGGTGATCAGCATGGCAACGACACGCAGGACCACGAAGGCAAAGGCAATTGCCCCGAGGAAGACTATGGCGATGTAGCGGTCATAGGCCGTGACGATGGCGAGCCCGGCCAGCGCCGCAAGGAAGACCGCCGCACCCGCGACATAGGGCCAGCTCGGCAGGCGGCCGGTCTCGAATCCCTGCTCACGGAAGAGCGCCGTCGCCGGTACCTCGCGGGCATGCCCGAGTGGCATGATGGCGAAAGCGAGCGCCGTCAGCAAACCGAAGACGGCGGCAAGCAGCAGCGCCGAAGGATAGATCGTCGCCTCGGCCGGCACCGGCAGCACGCCGTCGAGGAAGCGCATCGCCACCATCGGCATCAGCGCACCCGCCACGAGGCCGATCAGGATGCCCACCGCGGCGATCAGGGCGATCTGCGCGAGATAGACCAGCGCGACCAGCGAGGCCGGTGCGCCGAGGCACTTGAAGGTGGCGATGACGGAGCGCTTGGAATCGAGATAGGCGCGCACCGCATTGGCGACACCGACACCGCCAACGATCAGTGCCGTCAGACCGACCAGCGTCAGGAACTGCGAGAAGCGCGTGATGTTGTTGGTCAGCGAAGGGGCTGCGCTGTTGGAGGTACGGATCGACCAACCGGCCTTCGGGAAGGCTTTCGTGGCATCCGCCCGCACCTTCGCCAGCGAAACGTCGGTATCGGCAAGCCGGATACGATAGGCGTTCTCTACGAGACTGCCGGTCTGTACGAGACCGCTCGCCTGCAGGGCCTCTTCCGAGACCATCAGCCGCGGCGCGAAGCCGAAACCTTCCGAAACCGCGTCCGGCTCGCGAACCAGCGTCGCCGTCACCTTCAGACGGGCCGTGCCGAGCAGGATCTCGTCGCCGACGGCGATGCCGAGCCGGTCGAGCAGCAGCGGCGCGACGACCGTGCCATAGCGCTCGCCCTCTTTCGCGAAGAGCGTAGCGGACGGTTGCTGCGGGCTGGTTCCCAGCGTGCCGTAGAGCGGATAGGCGCCATCGACACCCTTGGCCTCGACCAGCGTCTGGTCGGATCCATCGGGCAGGCGCGCCATGGAGCGCAGGCTGGAGGAGAGAGAAACATCGCCGAGCCCCTGGAAGTGCTTCAGCTCTTCCGGGGTTGCGAAACGATTGTTGAATTCGAAGCGCACGTCACCGGCAAGCAGGGTCTGCCCCTGCGAGGCGATCGCCTGGGTGATGGCGCTCGACACCGAATTGACGCCCGCGATCGCCGCCGTTCCGAGCGCGATGCAGGCGAGGAAGATGTAGAACCCCTTGAGGCCGCCACGCATTTCGCGCAGCGCCAGGCGAAGCGCCATTGGAACCTGCCTGAGGACCGCGCCGACCCTCATGCGGGTACCGCCTCTGCCAGTGCCGCCTTGACGGGCGCCGCGCCGGAAACGATCTCGCCGGAGCGCATGGCGACCTGCCGGCTGCACCGGGCGGCAAGCGAGGGATCATGCGTCACCAGCACCAGCGTCATACCGCGCTCGGCCTGCTTGGCGAAAAGAAGGTCGGCGATCTGCCGGCCCGTCTCGGTATCGAGGTTGCCGGTCGGCTCGTCGGCGATCAAGAGCTTCGGCGAGGGTGCGAGCGCCCGGGCGATCGCCACGCGCTGCTGCTCGCCGCCCGAAAGCTGGCCGGGATAGTGCGACAGGCGCTCACCGAGGCCGACCGCCGTCAGCTCCCGCCGGGCGATCTCGAAGGCGTCCCGCACATTGGCGAGTTCCAGCGGCACCGCGACGTTTTCAAGCGCGGTCATGTTGGGAATGAGATGGAAGGACTGGAAGACGATACCGACATTGCGGCCACGGAAATCGGCCACCTGGTCCTCGTTCATGCCGTGCAGGCCCGCGCCGTCGATATGGATCTCGCCGCTGTCGAGCCGCTCGAGCCCGGCCAGCACCATCAGGAGCGTCGACTTGCCCGAACCGGACGGGCCGACGATACCGACCGATTCGCCGCCATCGATGACAAGGTCGATCCCCTTCAGCACATGCACGGAGGCGGCCGCCCGGCCGAGGGTGAGATCGGCTTTTTTGAGATCGATGATGGTTTTGGCCAAGGAATTCTGCCCTATATGTCTTCAAACAACCGGAATGCCAGCAATCTAGGATCAGCGACATGTCGTTTAAAGCGGCGCTTTCATTTTTCGCCTCACTTGCAATCACAGCTTTGTTATCCGTGGGCAGCGCCCGGGCGGAACCGGTGAAGCTCGTCGGCTTCGGCGACAGCCTGATGGCCGGCTACCAACTGCCCGCGGCGGATGCCTTTCCGGTGAAGCTGGAAAAGGCGCTGCGCGAAAATGGCTACGAGATCGAGATCGCCAATGCCGGCGTTTCCGGCGACACCAGCTCCGGCGGCCTTGCCCGGCTCGACTGGTCGATCCCCGAAGGCACGCAGGGTGTGATTCTGGAGCTCGGCGCCAACGACGCGCTGCGCGGGATTCCACCGGAAGAGACGGAAAAGAACCTCGACGCCATGCTGACGCGTCTCAAGGAGCGCGGCATCGCAGTGCTGCTTGCCGGCATGCTGGCACCACCGAACATGGGGCCCGAATACGGCGAGCGCTTCAACGGCATCTACCAGCGCATGGCGGAAAAACACGGCGTCACGCTCTATCCTTTTTTCCTGGACGGGGTCGTCACCAAGGCGAACCTGCAGCTCGAGGACGGCATGCATCCGAATTCCGAAGGGGTGGACGTGATGGTTGCGACGATTCTTCCCGCCGCCGAAGCGTTCATCAAATCGATACCGGCGAAGGAGTAGTTTTCGCGGGTGCGAAATAAGGGTTGCGCAAAAATCCATTGCGTGATTCGCTGACAGTACATTCCAGCAGGGAGAAGTCGCCATGCCGAGACTTTTCGTCGCCCTCGAAGTGCCGCGCAATGCTGCCATGAGCCTCTCCTTGCTGAGAGGCGGACTTCCCGGGGCCCGCTGGATCGATGTCGAGAACTTCCACATTACCTTGCGTTTCATCGGCGACATCGACGGCCGCACCGCCGACGAGGTGGTCGACAAGCTCGACCGCATAGAACGCCCGGAATTCCAGCTGGCCCTGTCGGGCATGGGCTCCTTCGGCTCGAAGAAACCGCATTCCGTCTTCGCCGGGGTGACGCAGGCGCCGGAAATGTACGCCCTCCAGGGCGAGATCGAGCGCATCTGCCAGCGCCTCGGCCTTCCCGCCGATCCGCGCAAATTCACACCCCACGTCACGCTCGCGCGCCTGCGCAATGCCCGCACCGAGGACGTCGCCCACTATCTTTCCGGTCGTGGCAATTTCTACACCGCCCCCTTCACCGTGAACCGCTTCGTGCTGATGTCCTCGAAAGAATCCGTCGGTGGCGGGCCATACCTCACGGAAGAGGTTTTCCCACTCTACGAGGCCGGCGGCGGCTGGGATAGCGCGGACCTGCGCGATCACCTGATTTGATCGGCAAGCTATCATAGGGCAATCGGCCCGGGCCTGAGACGGCCTTTGCCGCAGCCGAGCCCGGCAAACCGGCCTTTAGTGCTCCCGCCGCAACACCTATAGATGCTGAGGGACTTTTGTCTTCAGCAACTGGACCAGCGCGGGGTCCATGAACGCGTAGTCATCCGGAATATCCAGGCAGATAAGCCGTTTACCCTTGAGAGCGGACCGGAACTTTGCCTGGACCTTGCTCCGATGGGCTTTCTCCATCACGAAAATGATGTCCGCCCAGCCGATCTCTTCTGCCGAGAGCGGATTTTCCGCGTCGTTGTTTGTGCCGGCGGAGGAAACTTCGATGTCCGGCCAGCTTGCGAACACCTGTTCGGCCGTCGGGCTTCGCAGCTTGTTCTGACTGCACACAAAGAGAACATTGCGCATGTTTTTTCTTTCTTCTGCCTCTCGCGCAGCGATAGCACCCGGAAAATGCGGGTGTCCACGCAAGAACACGGAATGAACACGGCCGGAATGGGTCTCCGCTGGACCGCCTTCGTCCCCCTTGTTCCGATTCAGCATTTCGCGGCACCTACCCGAATCACGTCAATCCCTTGTGGTGAACAAACCCTGAATCATCCGGAGTCAGCGATTCGTCTCCGATTCGTTCGCAGACTGTTCCGCAAAGGCCGCAGAAGCGCGAGAAAAGCGGCGCTTTTCGCCTTGCCCCTTGCCATCGGGCGTCTCGATGGGCATCTGTTGCCTGCCGGATGCGTCCGGCGGAGATGGAAACCTGCCGGGGCGTGACTTGTCGCAAGCACCGATGATCTTGAGCGGCCGCGGGGTCACCGCGGTGCTCGGCCCGACCAATACGGGCAAGACCCACTACGCAATCGAACGCATGGTGGCACATGAGACGGGCATTATCGGCCTGCCTCTGCGCCTTCTCGCGCGCGAGGTCTACACGCGCCTCGTCGACAAGGTCGGCCAGCACAATGTGGCGCTGGTCACCGGCGAGGAGAAGATCACGCCGCATATGGCGCGCTATTCGGTCTGCACGGTGGAGGCGATGCCGCGCGAGACGCGCGCCTCCTTCGTGGCGATCGACGAGGTGCAGCTTGCCGGCGATCTCGAACGCGGCCACATCTTCACCGACCGGGTCCTGCATCTGAGAGGGCGCGACGAGACGCTGCTGCTCGGTGCGGCCACCATGAAGCCCATTCTGGAGCAGCTCCTGCCGGGCATCCATGTGGTGGAGCGCCCGCGCCTGTCGCAGCTCTTCTACGCCGGCTCCAAGAAGATCACCCGCCTGCCGCAGCGTACGGCCATCGTCGCCTTCTCGGCCGACGAGGTCTATGCGATCGCCGAGCTGATCCGCCGCCAGCGTGGCGGAGCAGCCGTCGTGCTCGGCGCGCTCTCGCCCCGCACCCGCAATGCGCAGGTCGCGCTCTACCAGGAAGGCGACGTCGAATATCTCGTCGCCACCGATGCGATCGGTATGGGTCTGAACCTCGACGTCGACCATGTCGCCTTCGCGCAGGACCGCAAGTTCGACGGCTACCAGTTCCGCAACCTCAATCCCGCCGAACTCGCCCAGATCGCCGGCCGCGCCGGGCGGCACCTGCGCGACGGCACCTTTGGCGTGACGGGCCGTGTCGATCCCTTCGACGACGAGCTGGTCAAGCGCATCGAGACGCATCAGTTCGACCCTGTGCGCGTGCTGCAATGGCGCACGCCCCGCTTCGACTATTCTTCCCTCGTGAACCTGCGCAAGTCGCTCGATGCCCCGCCGCCGATCGGCGGGCTGACGCGGGCGTTGCCGGCCGTCGACCAGCAGGCACTGGAGCACCTGTCGCGTTACCCCGACGTCCGCGACCTTGCGACGACACCCGAGCGCGTCGAAAAGCTCTGGGAGGCTTGCGCACTTCCCGACTACCGCCGCATCACCCCCGCCCAGCACGCCGACCTCATCTCGACGCTCTACGCGGATCTGGTAAAGCGCGGCACGGTTAACGAAGATTTCATGGCCGATCAGGTGCGCCGCGCCGATCGAACCGATGGCGAGATTGACACGCTTTCGGCGCGAATCGCACAGATAAGGACGTGGACCTATGTGTCGAATCGGCCCGGATGGCTTGCCGATCCGACACACTGGCAGGAAAAGACGCGGGAAATCGAAGACCGATTGTCCGATGCGCTACATGAACGGTTGACGAAACGCTTTGTTGATCGCAGGACATCTGTGCTCATGAAGCGCCTGAGAGAGAATGCGATGCTGGAAGCTGAAATCAGTGTGAATGGCGATGTCTTCGTAGAGGGACATCATGTCGGGCAGTTGGCCGGTTTCCGGTTTACGCTGGCCTCCGGAACAGAAGGCCCCGATGCGAAGGCCGTGCAGACGGCTGCACAGAAGGCGCTCGCGCTGGAGTTCGAAGCCCGGGCCGCACGCCTGCATGCTGCCGGCAACGGCGACCTCGCGCTCGGCTCCGACGGCACCGTGCGCTGGCTCGGCGATCCCGTCGCACGCCTGACGGCGAGCGACCATGTCATGCGTCCGCGCGTCATCCTTCTCTCCGACGAGCAGCTGACCGGCAATGCGCGCGACCACGTCGCCGCCCGCATCGAGCGCTTCGTGAACCACCACATCGCGACCGTGCTGAAGCCGCTCGACGACCTTTCGCGCGCGGAAGACCTGCAGGGCCTCGCCAAGGGCCTCGCTTTCCAGCTCGTCGAAAATCTCGGCGTGCTCTTCCGCCGCGACGTGGCGGAAGACGTGAAGTCGCTCGACCAGGAAGCCCGCGCATCGATCCGCAAGCACGGCATCCGCTTCGGCGCCTACCATATCTTCATGCCGGCGCTTCTGAAGCCCGCCCCGGCCGAACTCATCACCTTGCTCTGGGCGCTGAAGAACGACGGCCTCGACAAGCCGGGATACGGCGACCTCATCCCGGTGCTCGCCGCCGGCCGCACCTCGGTCGTCACCGATCCGAGCTTCGAGCGCGCCTTCTACAAGCTTGCCGGCTTCCGCTTCCTCGGCAAGCGGGCCGTGCGCATCGACATTCTCGAACGCCTTGCCGACCTCATCCGCCCGCTGCTGCAGTGGAAATCGGGCACGCCGCGCCCCGAGGGCGCCTATGACGGCCGCCGTTTCATGGCGACGACCGCCATGCTCTCCATTCTCGGTGCGACGCCGGACGACATGGAAGAAATCCTGAAGGGCCTCGGCTACCGTGCTGATAGCGTAAAGGCAGAAGAGGTCGCCGCCCATCTCGCCGCGCAGGCACCGGCCGATGCCGCCGCTGCAGCCCCGGCCGAGGCAAGCGCGGAAATCTCCGACGAACACGATGCCGACGCAGCGGAGAGCGACAACGACGCACCTGTCGCTGCCGCAGAGGCTTCGGCTGCACCGACGGAGGCTCCGGCCACCGAGAGCGCGGAAGCACCGACAGAAGGTACCGTCGAAAGCGAACCGGTCGAAGTGAAGCCGGTGCTGCTCTGGCGCCCGGGCTCTCGCCACGACAACCAGCGCCAAGGTCATCGCCAAGGCGGCGAGCGCCATGGGGATCGCCAGGGCGAGCGTCAGGGTCAGGGCGAGCGGCGCGGCGGTGATCGCCATCGCGGCCAGCCGGCCGGCGAACGCGGCGAGCGGCGTGACGGCGGCCGCGGCCGCCCCGATCAGGCCAAGGGCCGCGACGGAAAGCCGCAGGGCGGAAACCGCCCCGATCGAAACGAGCACCGCCCCGATCGAAACGATCGCGGCGGCAAGCCGCAGCAGGCGAAGTTCGAGGCCCGGCCGCCCCGCAAGGAAAAGCCGATCGACCCGGATTCTCCCTTCGCCAAGCTCGCAGCGCTCAAGGAGCAGCTGAAGAAGTAAGCCGATGGCACGCAACGAGGAACAGCCGGCGGGTCAGGCGCGACAGCGCATCGACAAGTGGCTGTTCTTCGCGCGGCTGCGCAAATCCCGCTCGCTAGCGGCGAAATCCGTGGAAGCGGGCGATGTCAGCATCAACGGCCAGAAAATCCGCCAGCCCTCGCATATAGTGCACCCCGGCGATGTCGTGCTGATCTCGCTCGACCGACACGACATGGTCGTGAAGGTGCTGCATTCGGGCGAACGCCGCGGACCCTACGAGGAGGCCCGCCTTCTCTACAGCGACATGACGCCGCCCCCGCCGCCGCGCGAGGAACGCTCACTTTTCGAGCAGGCGACACGCGAGCGCGGCGCAGGCCGGCCCACCAAGCGGGAACGCCGCGAAACAGACCGCCTGCACGGTTTTCCCGGCGACGACGAGGATTAGAATTCTATACCTCGCAAGCGCCCGGCGGCGCATGTATTACGCTTGCAAACCGCCCGCAAAGCCTTTACCTCAGCCTCCGGGCGGCCCTCGATACGCGCGGTCTCCCTTGTCCGGCAAGCCGATCGCGTGACGGATCCTGCGGTGACGGATGGTCTCGTCCGCGCCCGCCTTATGACGATTCTGGAGTTCCTCATGACGTATGTCGTGACCGACAACTGCATTCGCTGCAAGTACACGGACTGTGTGGAAGTGTGCCCGGTCGACTGTTTTTACGAGGGTGAGAATTTCCTCGTCATCCACCCCGACGAATGCATCGACTGCGGTGTCTGCGAACCGGAATGTCCCGCCGAGGCGATCAAGCCGGATACCGAACCGGGCCTCGACAAATGGCTGAAGATCAACACGGAATTCGCCGCCGTCTGGCCCAACATCACGGTCAAGCGCGATGCGATGCCGGAAGCGAAGGAAATGGACGGAGAGGAAGGCAAGTACGAGAAATACTTCTCTCCCAATCCGGGCCAGGGCGATTGATCGCCGCATAGGGCGGCAACCGAAGCTGGGGAAAAAAGCGTGCTCCCGTCAAAAGGCGATGGGACAGGCTTGATGACCCATGCGAAGCAAATTATTGATTTCGGCACTTTTTTGTGGTAGGGTCCGGACACTGATCCACATCGCGGCATTTTGCGTGCCCGAACACCACCACGAAAGCAAACGATCCCTCAACGCCGCTCACCTCCCATAGGCAGCTCCGGTTGCTCAAATGTGAACGCGTCGCCAGGGACCTTTTTTGCGCATGGCGGACGGACCAGAGTGGTGACACCGCAACGGTGCCCCCGTCTTTCCCGGGTCCCCGGACCCACCCGGCCATGCCGGGAGCGTAACAGGGAGTATTTGAACAGAATGACGACCCAGCAGAAGAAATCTTCCACGCGCCAGGGTTTCAAGACCGGTGAATCGATCGTCTATCCCGCTCACGGCGTTGGCCAGATTGTGGCCATCGAGGAGCAGGAAGTCGCCGGCATGAAGCTTGAGCTCTTTGTCATCGATTTCGAAAAGGACAAGATGCGTCTCAAGGTGCCGGTTGCCAAGGCCGTTTCGATCGGCATGCGCAAACTGTCGGAGACCGATTTCGTCGAACGCGCGCTGAAGGTTGTCCAGGGCAAGGCCCGCGTGAAGCGCACCATGTGGTCGCGCCGCGCGCAGGAATATGATGCCAAGATCAATTCGGGCGACCTGATCTCGATCGCCGAAGTGGTCCGTGACCTCTACCGCGCGGAAAATCAGCCGGAACAGTCCTATTCCGAGCGTCAGCTCTATGAGGCCGCGCTCGACCGCATGGCCCGTGAAATCGCCGCCGTCAACAAGATGTCGGAAACCGAAGCCGTTCGCCTCGTTGAAACGAACCTCGCCAAGGGTCCGAAGCGCGGCAAGACCATCGACGAGGACGACTCGCAGGACGAGGCGGCCTGATCTAGGGCAGTACGTTCGATTTTAAAGCCCGGCTGGCAACAGCCGGGTTTTTTTATGGGAACTTTTCCGGCCCTGGGTCGTTTTCCACCCCGAGGACGACCGGCTTCGGGCGGCCGCGGAGGTGGCTTGCCACTTTATTTTCTTGAAAGCCGATTTCGAGCGATCCGCCGGCCTTTCCGAAACGTCATCATCAAGCAGGGCGCAAGACCAGAGGCAGAAACAGGCCTCCTTGTGCCGGTTCGGTTAACGTGGAGAGACCCCCATGGCTACGACGACCGCAGACCGCCGCATGATCAAGCTCGCAATGTCCGCGCCCTATCTCGAACGGGACGAAGAGCAGGCACTCGCCCAGGCCTGGAAGAACAACAAGGATCAGGAAGCGCGCAACCGCATCGCCATGGCCCATATGCGGCTGGTGGTTTCCATGGCCGGAAAGTTCCGGAACTTCGGCCTTCCGTTGGGTGACCTCGTGCAGGAAGGCTACATCGGCCTTCTGGAGGCGGCCGCCCGTTTCGAACCGGAACGGCAGGTCCGCTTTTCCACCTATGCCAGCTGGTGGATCCGCGCCTCCATCCAGGACTATGTGTTGCGCAACTGGTCGATCGTACGCGGCGGCACCAGTTCGGCGCAGAAGGCGCTCTTCTTCAACCTGCGACGCCTGCGCGCGCGCCTTGCGCGCGGCGACACCCACCTCACCGCCGAGGCGATGCATCAGGAGATCGCCGCCGCGCTCGGGGTCAGCACCGCCGACGTGCGCACCATGGATGCCCGCCTTTCCTCCTCCGATGTTTCGCTCCAGGCGCCAATCTCCTCCGCCGAAGGCGAAGGCTCGAACCGGCTCGATTTTCTCACCAGTGACGCACCGCTTCCCGACGAGCAGGCGGAAGGCAGCATCGACGGCGAACGCCGCCATCACTGGCTACACGCCGCCCTCGGCCAGCTTAACGAGCGTGAAATGAAGATCATTCGTGCCCGGCGACTGGCGGAAAACGGAGCAACGCTCGAGGAACTCGGCGCCGTGCTCGGCATTTCCAAGGAACGCGTGCGCCAGATCGAAAACCGCGCGCTGGAGAAGCTACGCTCCGTTCTGGTCGGCAAGACCACGGACTTCGCCTACGCCTGACGGCGGGCTTCCCCAAGGGGGCCTCCGCTCGTTTCCGGCCCCCTCTGTAAAACCGCCCCGTTTCGGACAGCAATCAAATGTGATTGTCCCCGTTCATTGACGTTTCTGCCGATTTGTGCGCATTGCTACGCAATCATGCACGATTGGATTCGGTAATGTCTGGACAGGACCTTCTTCTGCTCGGGGAACGACAAGACCTGATCCGCGCGCGGCTCGACCTTTTGGGACGGGTCATCGCGGCGGAACTGGCGCAGGAGCTGGGCGTGTCGGAAGACACGATCCGGCGAGACCTGCGTGAAATGGCCGCCTCCGGCCTCTGCCGCCGGGTCTATGGCGGCGCACTGCGCATGACGCACGCCTCCACCACGATGAACGAGCGCATGGCGATCGCCGGTGAGCGCAAGGCAGCGCTCGCCCGCACCGCCGCCGGCCTCATCCCCGCCGGCGCCACCGTCTTTCTCGATGCCGGCAGCACCAATGTCGCGCTCGCCCGCGCCCTGCCACAGGCCGCAGGCCTCACCGTCGCGACCAACGGGCCGGCCATTGCAGCGGCGCTGCTCGAGCACGACATCACGACGATCCAGCTTGGTGGACTGATCGATGCCCGCTCGGGCGCGGCGATCGGCGCCAAGGCGATGCGGGACGCCGAGGCCCTTCGGCCGGACGTGCTGGTGCTCGGCGTCTGCGGCATCGATCCCGAGGCCGGCGTCACAGCCGACAGCTTCGAGGAGGCGGAATTCAAGCGCTTCGTCGCCTCCCGCAGCCGGACGGTGATCGTCATCGTCACCAATGACAAGCTTTTCACCGCAGCTCCCTATTCGGTCGCCCCCCTGTCCCGCGTGGCAAGCGCCGTGATCGAGGCGGATGCGGGGGAAACGGAGGCGGCGGTGCTCGCCGCCGCCGGCATCGACACCCTGCGGGCCGGATAGGCGCCTCTCCCAGCATCCTGAAACGGACCTCCCATGACGACGCCCGAAAATGCCATCAAAGGCAGCAGCTTTGCGAAAACCGCCTTCCCGCCGACACGGCTGGCCGTCTCCAGCCTTTTCCTGCTGAACGGCACCTTCGCCGGCGCCTGGGCACCCAAGATCCCGGAATTCGCCAGCCGCCTGTCGCTCTCCGAATCCGGCCTCGGTCTGATGATCATGTGCTTCGGCATCGGCTCGCTCGTGCTGATGCCGATCGCCGGTTTCCTGATCGCACATTACGGCACCACCCGTACGGTGAAGGCAGCATCCGTCCTCTTCCTGTTGCCCCTCATTCTGCTGTCCCTTGCCCCGACCATTCCGCTCGGCGCACTCGCCATCTTCCTCTTCGGTGGCCTGATGGGCGCGATGGACGTGGCGATGAACGGCAATGCGGTCGAGGTCGAAAAATCCATGCGGCGCGCGATCATGTCGTCCTGCCATGCCTTCTGGAGCCTCGGCGCCTTCATCGGCGCCACAACCGGCGGCTTTCTCATCGAGACGCTCGGCGTGTTGGGCCATGCGGTCCTGCTGACCGTGCTGGGCGCCGCCACACTCGCCGTTACCTGGCCCTTCGTGCTGCACGATGCGCCGCATCCGAACGAGGAGCGCCAGAAGGTGCGCCTGCCGATGACGCTGCTGCCCTGGATGATCGGCCTCATGGCGCTGTTCTCCATGGTGCCGGAAGGCGCGATCCTTGATTGGGGCGCGCTCTACATGCGCGACGAACTCGGCGCTTCGCTGGTGCTCTCGGGCTTCGCCTTCGGCGCCTTCTCGCTCACCATGGCCGCCATGCGCTTTGCCGGCGACCATGTGCGCGACCGTTTCGGCGCAGTGAAGACGCTGCGTTTCTGCACCGTCATGGCGATGATCGGCATGGTGGTCGCGGGGCTGGCGCCGAATGCCTATATGGCCATGCTCGGCTTCGCCATCTGCGGCATCGGCATCTCCAACATGGTGCCGATCGCCTTTTCCGCCGCCGGCAACCTGCCGGGCTTTGCCCAGGGTGTGGCACTCTCCGTCGCGACGGTGATGGGCTATTCCGGCTCGCTCTTCGCCCCCTCCGTCATCGGTTTCATCGCCGAACATACGGGCTTTTCCATCATCTTCGCCCTTTTGCCGGTGCTCTTCATCGTTGTGCTGCTGCTCTCGCACCACGCCGCGCATGCCGACGTGCGCGAACGCCCCTGAACGCAGGACGCGCGGCGATCAAATCGTCGCGCGTTCCGGCCCCGACGGTTGACAAGCCCGGTTTCCTGATCCACCTGAGGGCAAAGGCCGCACGCGCGATGCCGCATGCGGCCGGTTTTCGAGCAAGAGGCTCCCGAATGTCCTTCTCCTTCGACTTTGAACCGAAGCCGCGGCGCCGGTCCGTCGGCGTCGATGTCGGCGGCGTGCTCGTCGGCGGTGGCGCACCTGTCGTCGTGCAGTCGATGACCAATACGGATACGGCCGATATCGACGGGACGGTGGCGCAGGTCGCGGCCCTTCACCGCGCCGGCTCGGAGATCGTGCGCATCACGGTCGACCGCGACGAGAGCGCGGCGGCGGTGCCGAAGATCCGCGAGCGCCTGCTCAGGCTCGGCATGGATGTGCCGCTCGTCGGCGACTTCCACTATATCGGTCACAAGCTGCTCGCCGATCATCCGGCCTGCGCCGAGGCGCTGGCGAAATACCGCATCAATCCCGGCAATGTCGGTTTCAAGGACAAGAAAGACAAGCAGTTCGCCGCGATCGTCGAGACGGCGATCCGCCACGACAAGCCGGTCCGCATCGGCGTCAACTGGGGCTCCCTCGACCAGGAACTCCTGACCCGGCTGATGGACGAGAACCAGGACAAGGGCTTTCCCCTGACCGCCCAGCAGGTGATGCGCGAGGCGATCTGCCAGTCCGCGCTGCTGTCCGCCGAGCTTGCCGAAGAGATCGGCCTTGCCCGCGACCATATTATCCTCTCGGCGAAGGTCTCCAACGTGCAGGACCTCATCGCCGTCTATGCGATGCTGTCGGCGCGCTCCGACCATGCGCTGCATCTCGGCCTGACGGAGGCCGGCATGGGCACGAAGGGTGTCGTCGCCTCCTCCGCCTCGCTGGGCATCCTCATGCAGCAGGGCATCGGCGACACGATCCGCATCTCGCTGACGCCCGAGCCCGGCGGCGACCGCACCCGCGAGGTGCAGGTGGCGCAGGAACTGCTGCAGGTCATGGGCTTTCGCCAGTTCATTCCCGTCGTCGCCGCCTGTCCGGGCTGCGGGCGCACCACCTCCACGGTCTTCCAGGAGCTCGCCCAGAAGATCCAGGACGATATCCGCAAGAACATGCCGGTCTGGCGGGAGAAATATCCGGGCGTCGAGGGGCTGAAGGTCGCGGTCATGGGCTGCATCGTCAACGGGCCCGGCGAAAGCAAACATGCCGATATCGGCATCTCGCTGCCCGGCACCGGCGAACTGCCGATCGCCCCCGTCTATGTCGACGGCAAGAAGGCGATGACGCTGCGCGGCACCAATATCGCCGGCGAATTCGAGACGCTGGTCAACGACTATATCGAAAAGCGCTACGGCCAGGGCCAGGCAGCCGCCGAATAGGCGGGCTGCCCTTGCGCGATCACAGCCGTGCCGTCAGCAGCTTGAAGCCGGCAAAGGCGAAGAAGGCGGCCATGACGCCCTCTATGGCGCGGCGCGCCCTGAGATAGGCCCGGTGCACCGGGCCGAGCGAAAAGACCAGCGCGAAGCCGAGGAAGACGCAGACCCCGATTGCCATGCAGCCGGCAATGAACGTCGCCATGACCTCGCCCGGCGCGCCCGGCGGCATGCCGAGCGACGTCAGCATGATCCAGTTGAAGATCGCCTTTGGATTGGTGATGTGGATGCCGAGGCCCTTGAGATACTGCCGGCGCGGCGACAGCGCGGGCATTGCGGCCATCTGCATGCGATAGACCTCCTCGCTCCGGCGCGCCGCACGCCAGGCATTCCACGCCAGCCAGAGCAGATAGCAGCCGCCGACGATCTTCAGGACGACGATCGCCTCGCCATAGGTACGAATGAGGGCGGAAAGGCCGGAAGCCGTGAGGATGGCCCAGATATAGGATCCCGTCAGCACCCCGCAGGCCAGTGCCAGTCCGGCCCGTCGGCCCCGGCTGATCGAGGTCGCGATGATGGCGATGATCGCCGGCCCCGGCGACGCCGTGGCGATGAAATAGGCCGTCCAGGCGACGGCGAGCTGCGGCAGGTAGGGTGTGAGATCGGTCATGAGGCACCGGTGGCTATCGGCAGACGATAGCCGATCGCCTTTTCACCGCCTAGCGGGAGAATTGCACCACATGTCCCCGTGTTCGGCGGAGGCGGGTATCGTCCGAAAACGTCAGACGATCTCCTCGACCGCCGCGATCAGCCGGTCGCATTCCTCGGGCGTACCGATGGTGATGCGCAGGAAATCAGAGATACGCGGCTTGGCGAAGTGGCGCACCAGCACGGCGCGCTCGCGCAACCCCTTCGCCAGCGCCTCGCCGCTATGGCCGGGATGACGGGCGAAGACAAAGTTCGCCTGCGAGGGCAGCACCTCGAAACCGCGCTGGCGGAGCGCTCCGGTGATGCGTTCACGCGTTTCGATGACCTTTCCCCGCGTCTCGTCGAACCATTCGCGGTCGTCGATCGCGGCGGCGGCACCGGCTTGCGCGACACGGTCGAGCGGATAGGAGTTGAAGCTGTCCTTGACACGTTCCAGCGCATCGATCAGCGGGCGCCGGCCGATGGCATAGCCGACGCGCAGACCCGCCAGCGAGCGGGACTTCGACAGTGTGTGGATGACGAGCAGGTTGTCGTATTTCCGGGTCAGCGGGATCGCGCTCTCACCGCCGAAATCGATATAGGCCTCGTCCACCACCACGGGCTGGTCCGGGTGCCCGGCGACCAGTTTTTCGATCGCCGAAAGCGGCAGGCCGATGCCCGTGGGGGCATTCGGATTCGGCAGGATGATGGCGCCGCAGGGCCGGTCGTAGTCCGAAAGGTCGATGGTAAAATCGTCCTTCAGCGCAATCTCCTCCGCCCGGATGTCGAAGAGCCGGCAATAGGTCGGGTAGAAGCTGTAGGTGATATCGGGATAGACGAGCGGCTTGTCGTGCTTGAGAAGCGCGACGAAGGCATGCGCCAGAACCTCGTCGGAACCGTTTCCGACAAAAACCTCATCCGCATCCACGCCGTGGAAACGGGCGATCGACTGGCGCAGCGCCAGCGCACCCGGATCCGGATAGAGCTTCAGGCTGTCGGCGACGGCGGCCTGCATGGCGGCGATCGCCTTTGGCGAAGGGCCGTAGGGGTTTTCGTTGGTGTTGAGCTTGATGAGGTTTTGGATGCGCGGCTGCTCGCCGGCGACATAGGGCTTGAGCGTGGCGACGATCGGCGACCAGAATTTGCTCATGGCGTCAGTTCCTGCGATTGGCGATGAAATGGGCGGTTTCGATGAGGATGCCGGCGCGATGGCCGAACGGCGCAAGAAGCGTCTCGGCCTCCGCAACGAGTTCGCGCAATCGGTTCTCCGCCCAGGTCTGGCCGCGCCGGGCGACCAGCGTCGCCTTGCCGCGATCGGCGTCCTTGCCAGTCGCCTTGCCCATGGTCGCGGCATCGGCAGTGAGATCGAGCAGGTCATCGGCGATCTGGAAGGCAAGGCCGACCGTTTCGCCGTAGCGGCGCAGTGAGATCCGTTCCTCAGCCGAAGCGCCCGCAACGATCGCACCGGCCTCGCAGGCAAAGCGCAGCAGCGCGCCGGTCTTCATTTTCTGCAGCGTCACGATACCCGCCTCGTCCGGCGCCTCGGTCTCGGCCGCAAGGTCGAGCGCCTGGCCGCCGGCCATACCGCCGATACCGGCGGCACGGGCGAGTGCCAGCACCAGCGCCGTCCTGGTGGCATCGGGCAGATGCGTTTCGGGTGCCGCGACGATGTCGAAGGCAAGCGTCAGCAGGCTGTCGCCGGCAAGGATCGCGGCCGCCTCGTCGAAAGCGATGTGCACGGTCGGCTGTCCGCGGCGCAGGTCGTCGTCATCCATGGCCGGCAGGTCATCATGCACGAGCGAGTAGCAATGGATGCATTCGAGCGCCGCACCGACGCGCAACGCCGCCATGCGCTCCACGCCCGGAAAGAGCGCGGCGGATTCGATGACGAGGAAGGGCCGCAGCCGCTTGCCGCCGTTGAGCACACCGTGGCGCATGGCGGCGAGCAGCCGCTCGGGACGGGCGATCTCATCCGCCGCGACAGTGCCGGACAAAAGCGTGGCAAGCAGTGTTTCCACCGCTTCGGCATTGCCCTTCAGGAGAGACTGGAATTCCTGGTAACGTTCGCTCATGGCCGCTCTTTGGCATGGGCTCCGGGCCGAAGCAACGGCCATGCCTGGGCTGCTTCAAAGAATCGCGGCGCAGACTGGTTTTTGCCGAGCCGTAACGGTATGAAGGCCCAACGACGGAAGGACGGACGCCGGCTCTTGGACATCGTACCGGAAACACGCGCAGATGCGGTCAACACGGAGACAGAGGCCGGTGAGAAGGATGGCTGGATGAGCCGGCTTCGCCGGAACTGGCGTCGCCTCGTGCTCATCGTCCTCGCCATCGTCGCGCTGCCCTATGTGCTGATCCTGCTCTACACGGTCGAATTCGTGCGGCCGGTTTCCACGCTGATGCTGCGCGATCTCGCGCTCCTGCGCGGCTACGACCGGCAGTGGGTGGACTTCGACGACATCTCACCCAATCTCGTGCAGGCCGTCATGATGTCCGAGGACGGCCAGTTCTGCCGCCATGGCGGGGTCGACTGGGGCGAGATGCGCGCCGTCGTCAACGAGGCGCTGGCCGGTGAGCAGACCCGCGGCGCCAGCACAATCCCGATGCAGACGGCGAAAAACCTCTTCCTCTGGAACGGCCGCTCCTTCGTACGCAAGGCGATGGAACTGCCGCTTGCCGTCGCGGCAGACTTTGTCTGGAGCAAGAGGCGGCTGATGGAAATCTACCTCAACATCGCCGAATGGGGTCCCGGCATCTACGGCATCGAGGCCGCGGCGCAGCACCATTTCAAGGTACCGGCCGCCAAGCTCTCACGCCGGCAGGCCGCGCTTCTCGCCGTCTCGCTGCCGAACCCCTATGAGCGCAACGCCGGAAAACCGGGTCGTGGTCTGCAGCGTCTCGCCCGCCTCATCGAGCGGCGCGCCAGCCGATCGGGCGAATATATCAAATGCCTTTATGAGTAGGTTCAGGCCTTTTCATTGGTGAAGGCTCCGGTGAAGGCCTAGGGTCTGCGTCATCTCAGAAGCGCAGGAACACCATGTCGAACCTCATCCTCTATGTCGGCAACAAGAACTATTCCTCCTGGTCCTTCCGGCCCTGGATCGCCATGGCGGCAGCCGGCGTGCCGTTCACGGACAAGGTCATCCCCTTCGACTTTCCCGCCGGCAACCCGGAATTCATCAAGATCTCGCCAAGCGGGAAGGTGCCGGTTCTGCACCACGGCGCGGTGCGGGTATGGGAATCGCTGGCGATCATCGAATATGTCGCCGAGCTCTTTCCCGGCGCTGGTATCTGGCCAAAAGACACAGCGGCACGGGCCGAAGCACGGGCGATATCGATGGAAATGCTCTCCGGCTTCCGCGCGCTGCGCAATGCCTGCCCGATGAACATCCGTCGCAAGCCGAGCGAAATCAAGCTGCCCGACGGCGTCATGGATGACGTCGCCCGCATCGAGACGATCTGGAAGACGGCGCTCGCGCGCTCCGGCGGACCGTTCCTGTTCGGCGCCTTTTCCGCCGCCGATGCGATGTATGCCCCGGTCGTCAACCGGTTCGAAGCCTATTGCCTGACCCGCGACGAAACCGTGCTGGCCTACATGGCGCGCATGAAGGCGCACCCGGCCTGGCAGAAGTGGCAGACGGCGGCGCTCGCCGAACCGTGGATCGTGCCCGAAGACGAGGCCTGACCGGCGGAATCGAAAAAAACCGCCCGGGGACTGGTCAAGCGGGATTTTGCTGTGTATAAGCCGGCCCAATTTCCGAGATAAAGACATGTCCCTGTCGCCCATCCGGTGGCCTGTGGATGTGTTTGCCCGATAAGTGGAGTTAGTGAAATGGCTGTACCGAAAAGAAAAACGAGCCCGTCCAAGCGCGGTATGCGCCGTTCCGCAGACGCTCTGAAGGGTTCGACCTACGTCGAAGACAAGAACTCGGGCGAACTGCGCCGTCCGCACCACATCGACCTGAAGACCGGCATGTACCGCGGTCGCCAGGTTCTGACGCCGAAGGAAAGCGCATAAGCGTTTTCGGCATCAGCTGAGATCAGGGGCCGGCTTGCCGGCCCTTTTCTTTTGGCCAGACGTCCCGAAAGGCTTGGCCGACGACGCAGCGACATTTTCTTGTGCCGATTCTTGGGCTAAGAGGGCCATAGGGCCGCTCGTGCGAAGACGGCCGTTAGGAGACCGCCGCCCATGCTTCTGGCCATACCGCTGCTGATCATCCCCTTCGCCCTCTACAACCTTGCCATGACCGGTCTCTTCGGCGATGGCGGCGTCGCCGTTCTCGACAGCGAGGTGATAGCGGTCAACATGCTGTCCGGCACGACCTGGACGATGGCCTTCGGCGATCTCCTGATCCTCATCGCGCTCGTTCTGCTCTTCGTGGAAATCCTGAAGGCCACACGCCCGGGTTCGCGCGCGCTGCTCGATCACATGCTGTCGATGGTGCTGTTCGTGGTGTTTCTCGTCGAATTCCTGCTCGTGCAGGGCGCGGCGACACAAATCTTCTTCATCCTGATGACGATCACGTTCATCGATGTCATCGCGGGTTTTGCCGTGTCGATCCGCACGGCGAGCCGAGACCTTTCGATCGGGCTGTAGCAGCGCGGGACAAGCCCGCGCTGGCCGGTTTTCTCAGCTGAGATTGTCGAGCTTCGTCTGGAGCGCGCGCAACTGTTCCTTCAGCTCGTCGAGGTCCTTGGGCTCCGCCTTGCGGGTCTCCTTCGGCGGCGTCGCATTGGCGAAGGGCGAGAACATCTTCATCGCCTGCTGGAACATTTCCGTGTTGCGCCGCGTCGTCTCCTCGATCAGCGCCATCGGCACCTGCAGGTTCTTGCCGAGCGGCGTATCTCCAAACGTCTTGTTGATCTGTTCGCGCATCTGCGACTGCTGCTCGGTGAAGGCCTGCATGGAGTGCTCGAGATAGCTCGGCACCACCATCTGCATCTGATCGCCATAATAGGAGATCAACTGACGGAGGAACGAGATGGGCAAAAGCGTGTTGCCGGTCTTCGATTCCTGCTCGAAAATGATCTGCGTCAGTACGGAATGGGTGATGTCCTCGCCGGATTTGGCATCCTGCACGGTGAATTCCTCGCCCTTCTTCACCATGACCGCGAGATCGTCCAGCGTCACATAGGTGCTCGTGCCCGTGTTGTAGAGCCGCCGGTTCGCATATTTCTTGATGACGATCTGACCGTCGTTCCTGGCCATTAGGGTCTCCTCATCCCCGTATTTCCATTTCTTTTTTGGTCCTCGCGAGTATCGGCAAAAAGACGCGCGCTGACAATCGAATTGTGCAATGCGGCGAGCAATGCTGCGCAACATGGATTTTCATACTGCACGCCGCTTCCATGAAATTTTAGCGGCGCCGGATATCCCGTTTGACTCTCCCCCTCCGCTTTGCCAGTTTTGATTTCGGGAGAACCGCCACGCTCGCGCCGTTCGTGCGCCGGGCCTGGTTCCAAGGCCGACCGCAAGGTTGTCAGAACTGAGGAAGCACATATGAGCACCCCATCCATCGTCATCGCCAGCGCCGGCCGCACCGCGGTCGGATCCTTCAATGGAGCCTTCGCCAACACGCCTGCCCACGAGCTCGGGGCGACGGTCATTTCGGCGGTTCTGGAGCGCGCGGGCGTGGCAGCGGGCGAGGTGAACGAGGTGATCCTCGGCCAGGTCCTGCCGGCCGGTGAAGGCCAGAACCCGGCCCGACAGGCTGCCATGAAGGCCGGCATTCCGCAGGAAGCGACCGCCTGGGGCATGAACCAGCTCTGCGGTTCGGGTCTGCGCGCCGTCGCGCTCGGCATGCAGCAGATCGCCACGGGCGATGCCGGTATCATCGTTGCCGGCGGCATGGAATCCATGTCGATGGCGCCGCATTGCGCGCATCTGCGCGGCGGCGTGAAGATGGGCGATTTCAAGATGATCGACACGATGATCAAGGACGGCCTGACCGACGCCTTCTACGGCTACCACATGGGCATCACCGCCGAAAACGTCGCCAGGCAGTGGCAGCTTTCGCGCGACGAGCAGGACGTCTTCGCCGTCGCCTCGCAGAACAAGGCCGAGGCCGCGCAGAAGGAAGGCCGCTTCAAGGACGAGATCGTTCCCTTCATCGTCAAGGGCCGCAAGGGTGACGTCAGCGTCGATGCCGACGAGTATATCCGTCATGGGGCGACGCTCGAATCGATGGCCAAGCTTCGCCCCGCCTTCGACAAGGAAGGCACCGTGACCGCCGCCAACGCCTCCGGCCTCAACGACGGTGCCGCTGCCGCGCTCCTGATGAGCGAAGCGGAAGCCTCGCGCCGTGGCATCCAGCCGCTCGCCCGCATCGTCTCCTGGGCAACGGCCGGCGTCGACCCGAAGATCATGGGCACCGGCCCGATCCCGGCCTCCCGCAAGGCGCTCGAGCGCGCCGGCTGGAAAATCGGCGATCTCGATCTTGTGGAAGCCAACGAAGCCTTCGCGGCCCAGGCCTGCGCGGTCAACAAGGACCTTGGCTGGGATCCGTCCATCGTCAATGTCAACGGCGGCGCCATTGCCATTGGTCACCCGATCGGCGCGTCGGGCGCCCGCATCCTCAACACGCTGCTCTTCGAAATGAAGCGCCGCGGCGCAAAGAAGGGCCTTGCCACGCTTTGCATCGGCGGCGGCATGGGCGTGGCGATGTGCGTTGAGAGCATGTAAGCATCAGCTTACGGGCTGCTTTGCCATGACCTGCCGCCGGCAGGGCGACGGGTCGACTCAAAAACAGTTCTAGGGGAGTGAGCCACATGAGCAGGGTAGCATTGGTAACGGGTGGGTCGCGGGGCATCGGCGCTGCCATTTCGGTAGCGCTGAAGGCGGCCGGCTACAAGGTGGCTGCAAGTTATGCCGGCAATGACGATGCCGCGAACGCCTTCAAGGCGGAGACCGGCATTCCGGTCTACAAATGGGATGTCGCGAGCTACGAGGCCTGCGTCGAAGGCATCGGCAAGGTCGAGGCCGACCTCGGCCCGGTGGACATCCTCGTCAACAATGCGGGTATCACCAAGGATGCGATGTTCCACAAGATGACGCCGGAGCAGTGGGGCGCGGTCATCAACACCAACCTCACCGGCCTCTTCAACATGACCCATCCGGTCTGGACCGGCATGCGCGACCGCAGCTTCGGCCGCGTCATCAACATTTCCTCGATCAACGGCCAGAAGGGCCAGATGGGCCAGGCGAACTATTCCGCCGCCAAGGCCGGCGACCTCGGCTTCACCAAGGCGCTCGCCCAGGAAGGCGCCGCAAAGGGCATTACGGTCAACGCCATATGCCCCGGCTATATCGGTACGGAAATGGTGCGCGCCATCCCGGAAAAGGTGCTGAACGAGCGGATCATCCCGCAGATCCCCGTCGGCCGCCTCGGCGAGCCGGACGAGATCGCCCGCATCGTCGTCTTCCTCGCTTCCGACGACGCCGGCTTCATCACCGGCTCGACCATCTCGGCGAATGGCGGCCAGTTCTTCGTCTGACCGGCCTTTCGGCAAACGGAACACGGCGCCTTCGGGCGCCGTTTTCTATGGTAGAGTGCGGAGAAGGAGACGACGCCATGAAACAGGAAAAGCTCGACGACGCGGCGATCGCCGAAGCGCTGGCAAGCCTTGACGGCTGGGCCCGATCGGAAGACGGCATCGCCATCGAGAGGAAATTCAAGTTCGCATCGTTCCGCGAGGCGTTCGGTTTCATGACCGAGGGGGCGCTCGCAGCGGAAAAATTCAACCATCATCCTGAATGGTTCAACGTCTACAACCGCGTCGAGGTGCGGTTGACGAACCATGATGCGGGCGGACTGACGGAGCTGGACTTCAAGCTGGCGACCGCAATGGACAAGGCGGCGGCTCTGCGCACGAAGAGTTGAAGACCCGTGAAGCCGTTCCCATATGTTTCGCGCCGGGTTTTTCCGGCATCGCCACCTGAAGGAGGCCATGCATGGATGACGTGAAGATCGGCGAGATCCTTCTGCCGGGAGATGAGGACGAGCAGGAGCGTCAGGAGGGCCGCGTGAAGAAGCGGTTCTGGCCGGTCCTCAAGCGTGCAATGCGGCAGGTGCCGTTCTCCCGCGATCTCGTCGCCGCCTACTATTGCGCCCTGGATTCCCGCACGCCGACCAAGGTTCGCGGCATCCTGCTCGCTGCGCTCGCCTATTTCGTGCTGCCGCTCGACGGCGTACCCGATTTCTTCGCTCTCGTCGGCTTTTCCGACGACATCGCCGTGTTGACGGCCGCCTTCGCCGCCATCCGCGGACATATCCGCGAAGACCACTATGTGGCTGCAGACAAGGCTCTTGCGGACGAGCCGGACGCACAGCCGGCTGGCTGAGCCTCCCGCTGCAGCCCTTGCCGTTCTCGACCCAAGGGCGAGAAGTCAAATTCTTGCCCTATTCCTTATGCCTTAAATGGCTTCGACAGGTTCAATCTCACCACATGGGGACTGGGCACGCCCGCCGTTCTCGGCACTTCCCGCAAACAGGCTTGGCAGCTTTGCATGTGGAGTTGTGCCGACGAAGAACGACAGTGTCTTTGCGAATGGCAAAAACACCTGAAAGGCAGCGGCGTGTTTCGACGCAAATTTGTCCCGGTGCGGCGCGGAAGACCTTAGTAAAATGCGTGCATGTTGACGGTTTGGTAACCTGAATTAAGTCAAAATAAATCAAATCGTCATCATGCGTGGCCGACACCGGCATCGAAGGCGCCGCCTTCGGCCGGGCAATCACTTGGCAAGACAACCGGCAGGAAAACATGTTCGTAAGAAAGCTCGCAACCGCACTCGCCCTCGTCGTCGTGACCGCAGGCGTTGCCTCGGCCCAGTCGCCGACGCGCATTCAGCAGTTCAATGCCTGGGGCGCCTATTCCTACCAGGCGAACGGTGGCAAGGTCTGCTACGTGCTGTCGGTGCCGAAGGAAAAGAACCCGGCCGGCGTAGACCACGGCGACGTCTTCTTCCTCGTCTCGCAGCGCCCGGGCCAGAACATCAGCTACGAACCGCAGGCGATGATGGGCTATCCGCTGCAGGAAGCCTCCAAGGTCAACGTCGTCATCGACGGCCGCACCTTCGTGATGTTCACCAAGGGCAACTCGGCCTGGGTGGAGAACGCCGCCGAAGAGCCGGCCCTCGTCGCCGCCATGAAGGGCGGCAAGGACATGCGGGTCGAGGCGAAATCCCGCCGTGGCACGGGCACGTCCTACTCCTATTCGCTGTCCGGCATTTCGGCAGCGCTGAAGCAAATTGAAAGCTGCCGCTGAGTCTCGAGGCGGACAGAAACGGAAAAGGCCGGCGCCCTCGCCGGCCTTTTCGTTTGCACAACCGGGCGGGCAGGTGACTTTGCGCCGGAACAGTGCTAAAGGGCCGGCAACTGGGCCTTGCGCCGCATCGAGCGGCACCGGCAGGCCCGCAATGAACTTCTGTCGAGCATGGACCGCTTGTGGCGCAAAAGCCTGCGCCGGCGCGCCCTGTTCTTGAGGATGACCCGATGGCAGCAAGCATGGACTTTCTCAACACGGCCGAGCCCGTCAAGGCGCCGGCCATCCGCACCCTTCCCGCCGCCGAAAAGCCGTCGCTGATCGGCCTCACACGCGAAGAGATGGGCCGGGCGCTCGTCGAAAAAGGCGTCAACGAGCGCCAGGTGAAGATGCGCGTCAGCCAGCTCTGGCACTGGCTCTATGTGCGCGGCGTCTCCGATTTCGACGACATGACCAATGTCTCCAAGGACATGCGCGAAATGCTGAAGACGCATTTCACCATTGCCCGTCCCGAGATCGTCGACGAGCAGATTTCCAGCGATGGCACACGCAAGTGGCTCTTGCGCTTTCCCCCGCGCGGTGCAGGCCGGCCGGTGGAGATCGAAACCGTCTACATTCCCGAGGAAGGCCGCGGCACGCTCTGCATTTCCAGCCAGGTCGGCTGCACGCTCACCTGCTCCTTCTGTCATACCGGCACGCAGAAGCTGGTGCGCAACCTGACATCGGAGGAAATTCTCTCGCAGTTGCTACTCGCCCGCGACCGGCTGGGCGACTTCCCGGACCGTGACACGCCGGCCGGCGCCATCGTTCCGGCGGAAGGCCGCAAGGTCTCCAACATCGTCATGATGGGCATGGGCGAGCCGCTCTACAACTTCGAAAGCGTCAAGACCGCGCTGCTGATCGCCACCGACGGCGACGGCCTGTCGCTCTCCAAGCGCCGGGTGACGCTGTCGACCTCGGGCATCGTGCCGGAAATCTATCGCACCGGCTCGGAAATCGGCGTCATGCTGGCGATTTCGCTGCATGCCGTGCGCGACGACCTGCGCGACATGCTGGTGCCGATCAACAAGAAGTACCCGCTGAAGGAGCTGCTCGACGCCTGCCGCGCCTATCCGAGCCTGTCGAATGCCCGGCGCATCACCTTCGAATATGTGATGCTGAAGGACGTCAACGACACGCTGGAGGACGCCAAGCTGCTGATCCAGCTGCTGAAGGGCATTCCCGCGAAGATCAACCTCATCCCTTTCAACCCCTGGCCGGGCACCAACTACCAGTGTTCCGACTGGGAGCAGATCGAGCGCTTTGCCGACTTCATCAACCAGGCCGGTTATGCTTCGCCGATCCGCACCCCGCGCGGCCGCGACATCCTCGCCGCCTGCGGCCAGCTGAAATCGGAATCCGAGCGCATGCGCAAGGTCGATCGCATGGCGTTCGAGGCAATGATGATTGTCGGGCACGGCGAGGACGACTGAAAGCCGTTCCGCCGCGGCTTCCTATCAGAAATTGTGATTGATGAAGCCGATTCCGAGAATTGATTTGAAGGCCCGTTTTGCCTAGAAACAGCCTAAAATCATTCTAGGGAGACCATCCATGCGCCACCTTCTGCTTGCTTTCGCGGCAACGCTCGCGATTACGCTGCCGGCCAAGGCCGAAGAGGTCACGGTTGCCGTGACCGCCATCGTCGAACATCCGGCGCTCGACGCTGCCCGCGACGGCGTGAAGGAAGCGCTGGCAGCGGCCGGCTACAAGGAAGGCGAGAACCTGAAGTTCCTCTACGAATCGGCGCAGGGCAACCCCGCGACGGCCGCCCAGATCGCCCGCCAGTTCGCCGGCGAAGATCCAAGCGTCATCGTGCCGATCTCCACGCCGTCCGCGCAGGCCGTCGTTTCCGCGACGAAGGACATTCCGGTCGTCTTCACTGCCGTGTCCGACCCGCTCGGTGCGCAGCTCGTCACCAACATGGACAAGCCCGGCGGCAACGTCACCGGTCTTTCGGACCTGTCGCCGGTTGCCGAGCATATCGCGCTGATCAAGGAAATCCTGCCGAACGCCAAGACGATCGGCTATCTCTACAATTCGGGCGAAGCCAATTCCGTGTCGCTGCTCGCCGTGCTGAAGGTTGAAGCCGAGAAGGCCGGTCTGACGGTCGTCGAATCCGCCGCCACCAAGTCCGCCGAAGTGCAGGGCGCCGCCCGTGCGCTCGTCGGCCGTGCCGATGCGATCTACATCCCGACGGACAACACGATCATCTCCGCCCTCGAAGGCGCGGTCGCCGTCGCCGAGGAAGCCAAGCTCCCGCTTTTCACCGCCGACACGGATTCCGTCTCGCGCGGCGCCATCGCAGCCCTCGGCTTCAACTACAAGGACGTCGGCAAGCAGACGGGCGAAATCGTCGTGCGTATCCTCAAGGGTGAGAACCCGGGCGACATCGCCGTAAAGGTTGCCGCCGGCACCGACCTCGTCGTCAACAAGGGCGCCGCCGCCAAGATGGGCGTCACGCTGCCGGAAGCTCTCGTCGGCCGCGCCACCCGCGTGATCGAATAATCCCCGGACGTTCCGGACATTTCCAATCGGAATCAACCGCTGCCGGATCGCCCGGCAGCGGTTGATCTGTTAAGAAGACCCCTCCCGCAGAACCCGCGGGAAATGGGTGAAGAGAGAAAGCCAAGAGCCGTGAGCCTGATTGCCTTCTGGGGTGCCGTCGAACTGGGGCTGGTCTATGCCTTCGTCGCGATCGGCGTTTACCTTGCCTTCCGCGTGCTGGATTTCCCCGACCTGACGGTGGACGGCTCGTTTCCGCTCGGCGCCGCCGTCGCGGCCGTACTGATCATTGCAGGCGTCAACCCGTGGATCGCGGCCCTGGTCGCCATGATGGCGGGCGCCGTTGCCGGCCTCGTCACGGCGATGCTGAACGTGCGCTTCCGCATCCTCAACCTGCTCGCCTCGATCCTCACCATGATTGCGCTCTTCTCGGTGAACCTGCGCGTCATGGGCAAGCCGAACGTCGCGCTGATCAATGCCGATACGATGATCAGTCCGTTCTTCGGCCTCGGCCTTCGGGATTTCTATGTCCGCCCGCTCTTCGTCGGCATCCTGGTCGTCATCGCCGTCGTGCTGGTCTGGCGCTTCCTGGAAAGCGATGCAGGCCTCTCGATGCGCGCGACCGGGGCCAATGCCCGCATGGCCCGCGCCCAGGGCGTCGACACCAACCGGCAGATCTATCTCGGCATCGCGCTGTCCAACGCGCTGGTGGCGCTCGGCGGCGCGCTCTTTGCCCAGACGAACGGTTTTGCCGATGTCACCTCAGGCGTCGGCACCATCGTTGTCGGCCTTGCCGCCGTCATCATCGGCGAGACGCTGTTCGGCACCAGGGGCATCCTCATGGCGCTGATCGGCTGCGTGCTCGGCTCGATCCTCTACCGCATCGCCATCCAGCTGGCGCTCTCCTCGGATGTGCTCGGCCTCCAAGCCTCCGACCTCAACTTCGTGACGGCCCTGCTCGTCACCGTGGCGCTCGTCCTGCCGCGCCTTCGCCGCGGGGGAGCCGCCTGATGATCTCCGTTTCCGATATCAAGGTCGTCTTCGGCAAGGGCACACCGCTGCAGAAACAGGCGCTGAACGGCGTCAGCCTCACCATCGAGGAAGGCCAGTTCGTTACCGTCATCGGTTCGAACGGCGCCGGCAAGTCGACCCTGCTCGGCGTTCTCGCGGGCGATGTCATCGCCACAGAAGGCCAGGTCAGGATCGGCACGACGGACGTGACCCGCCAGGGCACCGCCGCCCGCGCCGGCCGCGTCGCGCGCGTGTTCCAGGACCCGCTGACGGGCAGCTGCGGCGCCCTCTCCATCGAGGAAAACCTTGCGCTTGCCGCCCGCCGCGGCGAACGGCGCGGGCTTGCCTCCGCGCTCGGTCCGCAGCGCCGCACGGTCTTCCGCGAGCGCATCGCCGAGCTCAATCTCGGCCTCGAAAACCGTATGCGCGATCGCATGGACCTGCTCTCCGGCGGCCAGCGCCAGGCAGTCTCCCTCGTCATGGCGACGCTCGCCGGCTCCGACGTGCTGCTGCTCGACGAGCACACCGCAGCACTCGATCCCGGCATGGCCGAGTTCATCATGAACCTCACGCAGAAAATCGTCTCCGAGCGCAAGCTGACGACGCTCATGGTGACGCATTCCATGCGGCAGGCGCTGGACTACGGCCACCGCACCGTCATGCTGCATGGCGGCGAGATCGTTCTCGATGTCGCCGGCGACAGCCGCAAGACGCTGCAGGTCGAGGACCTCATCGCCATGTTCCGCAAGATGCGTGGCCAGACGCTGGACGACGATGCGCTGTTGATCGGCTGAGGCGCCAACAAAGCGCCCGATTCTCTCCGCAGCTTGCTGCATCGGAGAAGGAGGCGTTCATGCTGTTTCGTCGCGCGCTGCTTGCAGGCGGCCTGGTTTCGGGCGCCGCCTTCGTTTTACCGGCAAGCTTGCGGGCGCAGCCGGCCGAAGACGACGCACAAAAACTCGTAGCAGCGGCACGGCAGCAGATCGGCGTGACGCTGACCTATGATCCCGCCTATTCCCGGCTGGACTATCCCGGCGGCGACGTGCCGCGGGCGCGGGGCGTCTGCACCGATGTCATCGTGCGCGCCTATCGCGACGGCCTTGCCATCGATCTCCAGGTTCTCGTGCACGAGGACATGCGCAGGGCCTTTTCTGCCTATCCGCCACTCTGGGGCCTGAAACGCACCGACCGCAACATCGACCATCGCCGTGTGCCGAACCTGCAGGCCTTCCTCAAGCGGCAGGGTGCCGCCCTGCCGGTCAGCAAGGACGGCGCGGACTACCGGCCGGGCGATATCGTCTCGCAGATGCTGCCGGGCAACCTGCCGCATATCGGCATCGTGGCGGACGCCCGCAGCGCTGACGGCGCACGCCCCCTCCTTGTGCACAATATCGGCGCCGGCGCGCGGCTGGAGGATGTGCTCTTCGCCTACCCCCTCACCGGGCACTACCGCTACCGTGTGTGATCCCGCTCAGCGCGCCTGTGTGAACAGGATTTTTGCCGCGAAGACGGAGAAGACGCCGGCAAAGGTGTAGTCGATGCCGCGCAGCACCCTGGGATTCTGCTGGAGCCAGGACGCGAGCTTGTCGGCGGCGAGGATCACCAGGATGTTCACGGGAATGCCGACGACGATGAAGAACAGGCCGAGGAAGATCAGCTTGCCGGTGATATCGGGATCACCCGCGCTGATGAACTGCGGCAGGAAGGTCATGAAGAAGATGATGACCTTCGGGTTCAGGAGGTTCACCCAGAAGCCGCTGGAAATATTGGCAAGCGCCGTGCCGCGCGGCCCAGCCGTCGCCTTGACCGAGAGGTTGGAGCCGTAGCGAATCGCCTGGATGGCAAGCCACAGGAGATAGGCGGCGCCACCGGTTTTCAGGATCAGGAAGGCGGTCGGCGACGCCGTGATGAGGGCGGAGATGCCGAAGGCAACCAGCAACGTGTGCACGACGATGCCAAGGCTCGTGCCCGCCACGACGAAGAGCGCCGGTCCGCGCCCCTGCGAAAGCGCACGGCTGATCGACAGCGTCATGTCGGGGCCGGGCGTCATCGCAAGGAGCAGGCTGGCGGCCGCAAAGGCGAGAAGCGTCGGAAGGGTGGGCAGAAAGTCCATGGCAAAGCCCTGAAAGCCGGTGAGGATGGAAACCTCTAATCCGGCTTCCCGGAAAATGCCAATCAAAGTCTATGATGCGCTGTTACAGCGGATTTCCGCGCACTTGTCTCCCTCATCATCGGACCTCACCCGACTGTGGTGGAGTGCTCGCAGCAGGGCCTGCGGCATCACGCCCCTTCGACGAAAGCCCGGAACTTCCCGGAAAAGTCCCTGTGCCAGCGCGAGAGCGGCGGGCGGTTCTCGATGACGTCGCCGATCGCCCAGGCCATGCGGCGCTCGTCGAGCGCCCGCGGCACATCGTTGTCGGGGCACAGGATGTAGAAATCGCCGCGCTCCAGACTGTCCATCATGAAATCGACGGTCTGCGCCGGCGTCCAGGCGGCATCCGGCTTTTCCGTGCGGTCCCCCTTCGTCAACTCGGTGAAGACGAAGCCTGGGATCAGGAGATGGGCGGAGAGTTTTGCGCCCGCCGTGTTGCGCAACTCGTGCTGGAGCGCTTCGGTGAAGACCTTCACGCCCGCCTTGGAGACATTGTAGGCGGGATTGCCGGGCGGCGTGGTGATGCCCTGCTTGGAGCCGGTATTGATGATGAGGCCCGCCTCGCCATGAGCCAGCATGTTCGGGCCCAAGACCTGCGTGCCGTGGATGACGCCCATCAGGTTGACGGCGAGGATATGGTCCCAGTTGGCCTCCGCGCTGAAGATGGAGGTGTCCGGCTGGATGCCGGCATTGTTCATCAGCACATGGACACGGCCGAAGCGTTGCAGCACGGCGCGCTCCAGCGCCTCCAGCTCATGCCGGTGCGCGACGTCCGTCTCCACGGCCATGACATTCGCCTCGCCGGCGATAGCTTCGAGTTCGGCGCGCGCCTCGCCCAGCCGGTCGGCATTGAGGTCGGCGATGGCAATGCTCATGCCCGCCTCGGCAAAGCGCCGCGCGGCGGCAAGGCCGATGCCGGCACCGCCGCCCGTGATGACGGCGACATTGGCTTCCTTGATGATGTCTCGAAGGGTCGTCATGGCTTCGCCTCCTTCCATGGGTTCGCTGCGGCGAATATGGGTCGCCATCCGGCCCTGTCAAATCCGCCTGCACGCCACCCTGCATCAGCGCGCGCCCTTGCGTCACGCGCCAATCTCGCTAAAAGTGCCGCGATACCGGGCCTCCGCGGGTTTGCCGCGCCCCTTCATGCAACGGACCTCATCACCATGGCATCATACAAAGACGTGAAGAAAGTCGTGCTGGCCTATTCGGGCGGCCTCGACACCTCGATCATCCTGAAATGGCTCCAGACCGAACTCAACGCTGAGGTCGTCACCTTCACCGCCGATCTCGGCCAGGGCGAAGAGCTGGAGCCGGCGCGCAAGAAGGCCGAGATGCTCGGCATCAAGGAGATCTTCATCGAGGACGTGCGCGAAGAATTCGTGCGCGATTTCGTCTTTCCGATGTTCCGCGCCAATGCGGTCTATGAAGGCGTCTATCTGCTCGGCACCTCGATCGCCCGTCCGCTGATCTCCAAGCACCTGATCGAGATCGCCGCCAAGACCGGCGCCGACGCCATCGCCCACGGCGCGACCGGCAAGGGCAACGACCAGGTCCGTTTCGAGCTCTCCGCCTATGCGCTGAACCCCGACATCAAGATCATCGCACCCTGGCGCGACTGGGCGTTCAAGAGCCGCACGCACCTTCTGGAGTTCGCCGAGCAGCACCAGATCCCGGTTGCGAAAGACAAGAAGGGTGAAGCCCCCTTCTCGGTCGACGCGAACCTCCTGCACTCCTCTTCAGAGGGCAAGGTGCTGGAAGATCCGGCCGTCGAAGCGCCGGAATATGTGCATATGCGCACCATCTCGCCGGAATCGGCGCCCGACAAGGCGACCGTCATCAAGGTCGGCTTCGAGCGCGGCGATGCCGTCTCCATCAACGGCGTGCGCATGTCGCCGGCAACGCTGCTTGCGACCCTCAACAATTACGGCCGCGACAACGGGATCGGCCGTCTCGACCTTGTCGAAAACCGCTTCGTCGGCATGAAGTCGCGCGGCGTCTACGAGACGCCCGGCGGCACGATCCTGCTTGCCGCGCACCGCGCCATCGAGAGCATCACGCTCGATCGCGGCGCCGCGCATCTCAAGGACGAGCTGATGCCGCGTTACGCCGAGCTGATCTACTACGGCTTCTGGTTCTCGCCGGAGCGCGAAATGCTGCAGGCGCTGATCGACAGGAGCCAGGAACATGTCGAGGGCGAAGTGACGCTCAAGCTCTACAAGGGCAATGTCATGGTCATCGGCCGCGAGTCGGACAAGTCGCTCTATTCCGACAAGCTGGTCACCTTCGAGGACGACCAGGGCGCCTACGACCAGAAGGACGCCGCCGGCTTCATCAAGCTGAACGCGCTGCGCCTGCGCACGCTCGCCGCCCGCAAGCGCCGCGGCTGATCGCCTGATCACCGTCAGACAAGAGGCCCGCTGCCGTTCTCGGCAGCGGGCCTTTTCGTGTCCGGTGACTGTTTATTCCGCCGGCTCGGCGGCAAGCTGTGCATCGCGGCTGCAGATCGCGCGATACCAGACATAGGACAGGATCGCCATCAGACCCATGGCCGGGATGATCGTGCCGAAGGCGAAAAGCGGCATGCCGATGGCCGCGGCCAGCAGGCCTGCAAGGAAGCCGGCCCCCATCTGGATAAAGCCCATGGCGGCGGAAGCAGAGCCAGCGATCTCGGGGAAGGGTTCCATCGCCGCCGTCATCATGTAGGGCATGACGAAGGCGATACCGAAGGCGTAGATACCGACCGGCCCCATGACACTGAGGAAGCTCGGCGTCACCAGATGCGAGGCGAGCGCAATCAGGATGCTCGCGATGCCGATGAAACACAGGCCTGGCAGGACGATCCGGGCAGGGGCGACCTTGCGCATCAAAAGGCGCACGCAGACCGTGCCGGCAAAGAAGAAACCCGACTGCATGAGCATGCCGACACCGAATTCCGTCGGCGTCAGGCCAACCGTACCGATCAGGACGAAGGGCAACATGGTCGCCTGGCCGTAGAGCGCCCCGACGGCGCCGGCCATGACAAGCGTGGCGGAAACGAAACGGCGGCTCGTGGCAAGCGCTGCATAGCCCGCAAGGATCGGACCGACGCGGCCCTTCGCCGGATCCGGCACCGTGGTCTCGGCCATGCAGACATAGACCGCACCGCAGGCCGCCAACGCAAAGCCTACCATCAGGAAAAAGATCGACTGCCAGCCGAACACGCCGAGCGCAAAGCCGCCGAGGGTCGGCGAAACGGCCGGGCCGATGGCGAGCATCATGCCGACCATGTTCATGATGCGGGCGGCCTCGGTCCCGGTAAACTGATCGCGCACGATGGCGCGCGAGACCGTCATGCCGACCGATGCACCGATGCCCTGCACGAGGCGGCCGGCCAGCAGAACACCAACGCTCGGCGCGAAGGCCGCCATCAGGCTGCCGGCGAGATAGACCGTCATGAAGATCAGCGTGGTCTTCCGCCGGCCGAGCACGTCCGACATCGTACCTGAAACGAGCTGCGACAGCGCGAAACCGGCAAAATAGAGCGACAACGTCAGCTTGATCGCCGATTCCGTCGACGAGAAGGCGCGCACCAGCTCGGGCATGGCCGGGGTGTAGAGCGCCATGGAAACGGGGCCGAGCGCAACGAGGAAGGCGGCGATGATGCTGGTGCGGCGCTCGCTCATGCGCGCCGTCGTCATCGGCCGGCTTCCTTTGCCAGCGCCGGCGCGGCACTGTCTTCCTCAAGGGCGCAAAGGTTCGCGCGCAGCCGCTTCAGCCGGTCGCGCATCAGCTCCAGCTCCTCCGGACCGATGCCGCTGGTCACATGCTCCATCAGCTCGATCTGCTCGGTGCGGATACTGGCGATGAGAGCGCCAGCGGTCGGCGTGGTGAAGATCAGCTTGGCCCGGCGATCGGCCGGATCGGGGCGGCGCTCGATGAGGCCGAGGCTCTGCAGGCGGTCGAGATAGGTCGAAAGCGTCATCGGCTCGATGCCCATGCGCTGGGCGATATCGAACTGGCGGCTGCCCTCCAGCGTGGCGATTCGCACGAGGGTCCGCGCCTCGCCCGGCGTGAGGCCGAGACCGGCGGTGGCAATGCGGCGCTCGAAGGCGCTACGCAGCATGCGGGCAACGTCGATGAGGACGAAACCGAGGGCGTCGGGATCGGGACGAGGGGACATGTTCACTTTCTGGCTTATTGTAAGGGGAGCTTACTATGCATTGCAGGAAGGAACAACCACCAAGCCACGACTGCCACGCATGGCTGCCTTGCGAACGGCAGAACATGCCGGAAAAACATGGATGAAATCAAAAAGAATAATCAAGAAATCAATTGGATAGCCGTATATCACGACCTGCTATTCCACACCGTCATGGCTGCCCTGCTTCCCGCTCGACACTCCCGGCTCTATGGTGGAAGGACAACACGCAGCAGGCCGCGGGCATGGCTGACCTTGCCGGGGGTAGCAACGACGCTAGCCGTCCATCCCGGGAAAGCAGATCGTCACGCGGAGGCCTCGCCCGTTCGCGCCGCTGTCCAGCGTCATCGTCGCATCGAACAGCGCGGCGATTTCCTCCACGATAGGCAGGCCAAGGCCCATGCCCGGCGCATCACGATGCTCGCCACGGGAAAAGCGCTGGCGCACGAGGCCGCGGCGCTCGGGAGGAATACCGGGGCCGTTGTCCTCCACATCGAGAAGCACCGTGCCCGCGGTGCGCCGGACGCGCACCGTTACCTCTGCCTCCTTGCCGGCATAGGCGATGGCGTTTTCCAGGAGATTGCGCAGAAGCTCTCCGAAAAGCAGCGGCTCGGCGCGAGCGAAGGCGGGCCCATCTCCCTCGAAGCCGAGATCGATGCCGGCCTCGGCAGCCGTGGGTACGCGGTCGGCGGTAAGCTGCTGGGCAAGCGCAGCGATATCGACGGGTGCCGGCTTCTGCGGCTCGTTGGACCCGGCAGCATCGATCTTGGCCATCAGCAGCAGCTGGGCAAGGATGCGCTCGGCATGGGCAACCGCAGCATCGCCCTTGCGGGCGGCCTCCTGCGCTTCCTCCAGCGTGCCGGCGCGGCTCGCCAGCGCGAGCTGGGTGCGGATGATGGCGAGCGGCGTACGCAGCTGGTGGCTGGCATTGCCGGAAAAGTGGCGGAGAGCATCGAGCGCCGACTGCAGGCGCACCATGAAGGAATTCACGGTATCGACGAGGCCCTGCACCTCGCTCGGCACGCGCTGCTCGATGGGGTGCAGATCGTTCGGGCTGCGCTCGGCAATGGCATCGCTGAGCCTGTAGAGCGGACGCAGCGACACGGTAACGGCGATCCAGACGATGAGAGCGGCGCCCGCGATCATCATGGCAAGACGCAGCGCCGAGCGTAGCAGGATCGTCTGGGTCAGCTGCCGGCGGGCAATGGTCGTCTCGGCAACCGTCACCGCGAAGGGCACGGAATTGATACCGGTCGATGCCGAGCGCTGCAGGACGGCAATGCGGATCGGCTCGCCGCGGAAGGTCGCATCCGCAAAACCGATCGACTGGCCGACCGTCGGCGCGATCGTCGGCAGGGTCTGGTAGCCGGTGATGAACCGGCCGGGCGGCCCGTCGACGCGGTAGAACACCCGGTCCTGCGCGGCCGACGTCAGCATCTCCAGCGCGACATAGGGAATATCCACCTCGAGCGTGCCGTGCTCCGTCACCACCACCCGCTCGGCAATCGCCAGCGCCGAGCCCGCCAGCACACGATCGGAAACCTCGTTCGCCGTCTTGACAGCCTCGTGGTAGGTGTCGAAGAGCGCCACCGTGCCGATCACCGCCGTGGAGACGAGCAGCCAGAGCAGCAGGCGACGGCGCAGCGATGAGGCCGGAAGGAGCGTCAAGCGACGGGCGCCTTGTCGAGATAGTAGCCGATGCCGCGCGCGGTGCGCACGGTCAGCCCGTGCGGTGCCAACCGCTTGCGAAGCCGGCTGACATATTGCTCGATGGCATTGGCCGAGAGGTCGTCGTCGAAGGCCGCGAGCGACTGCATGATCGCCTCCTTGGCAACCACCTTGCCGGCGCGCATGAAGAGGATTTCGAGCAGGCCGAGTTCGCGCGCGGGAATGTCGAGCGGTGCGCCGTCAGCGGAAAAGCTGCGCGAATTGAGATCCAGCACGACGCCGCCGAAGGTGATCGCCGCCGAGCGAAGCCCCGCCTGCCGGCGCAGCAACATGCGCACGCGCGCTTCGAATTCGGAGATATCGAAGGGCTTGATCATATAGTCGTCGGCGCCGAGATCGAGACCGCGCACCCGCTCCTCCGGCGCGCCGCGGGCCGTGAGAATCAGGACGGCCGCCTTGCTCCGGCGGGCCCGCATGGCGCGGAGCACGTCAAGACCGTCCATTTCCGGCAGTGTCAGGTCGAGGATGACGAGATCGAAGCTCTCCGACGCGATGGCGGCATCGGCGGAAGCGCCGTCGCGCACGACGTCCACCGCATGCCCGGTGCCCTTCAGGATGGCGGACAGGCCGTCCGCCAGGGCTTCGTTGTCCTCGACCAGCAGAATGCGCACGTCTTTCTCCTTCCGCCGCGAACTTAACGGCGGGCGGCGCACTTGTGAACGGCCTCGCGCTTTGGCAAGGTCGCGCCATGCGTCTTGTCCTCATTCTTCTTGCGCTCCTGGCAGCGCCCCTGCCCGCATTTTCCGAGCCGACCTTCTTTCCGGCCCGCAACGGCAATGCCGACGCCCCCGTGCTTGTCGTCTATTCCTCGCTGGACGAACCGCTCGCCCGGCCGATGATCAAGGGCTTCCAGGAGGCCAATCAGGATGTGGCCCTGCGCTACGACGAGATGCTGACCGGCGAGGTCTACGACCGCATCGTGCGCGAGACCGATGCCGGAGAGAAAACGGCCGATTTCGCCTTCTCCTCGGCCATGGACCTTCAGGTCAAGCTCAGCAATGACGGTTATGCCCAGCGCAGCGACCTGCCGATGAGCGACCGCTGGCCGGCCTGGGCCAACTGGCGTAACACCGCCTACGCGCTGACCTTCGAGCCCGCCGTCTTCGTCTACCACAAGCCGAGCTTCAAGGGCGAGAAGCCGCCGGCCTCGCGCGCCGAATTCGTCGACTACCTCAAGCGGCAGGGCGAAAAGGTCTATGGCCGCATCGGCACCTACGACATCGAGCGTTCCGGCGTCGGCTTTCTCTTCATGGCCCGCGACCAGGAGCAGTTCGGGGACATCTGGACGGTGATCCAGGCGATGGGCGCGGCGGGGGTCAAGCTCTATTCCACCAGCTCGGCCATTCTGGAACGCGTCGCCGACGGGCGTTTCGTGCTCGGCTACAACATTCTCGGTTCCTATGCCGCGGACTGGGCCTCGCGGCATCCCGATGTCGGCATCGTGCTGCCGAAGGACTACACCGTCGTCATGTCGCGAATCGGCCTCGTGCCGCAGGCCGCCGCCAACCCCGAACTCGGCCGGCGCTATCTTGCCTTCTTCATGTCGAAGGAGGGCCAGACGATCATGGCCCGCGAACTCCAGATCGCCGCCGTAAGCCCCGAGGTGTCGGGCTCGAACACCGCGCGCACGATGAGCGCGCTGCTCGGCGCGCAGCTCAAGCCCGTGCCGGTCAGTCCGGGCCTGATGGTCTATCTCGACCAGGTGAAGCGGGCCCGGCTGATCGCCCGCTGGAACGAGGTTCTGCGCACCCAGTAGCGCAAGGCGCTTCCATGCGGCAGCGCAATGTCAGGTAGATGTCAGCTTCCTGTGGTGCTTTTGGGCTCTTCATCGTCCGTGGAGGCGGACGGAAGACCGGGAGGAGAATTCTGCCGATATCGCCCGCGGACACAAAGTTCGCGCCGCCACCGGCCGCCCCATCCTCTCGCCAGAAGCAACGATGCGCGCAAAGCCGCGCCTGACGGAGGATACACTCTTGAAACATTTCTTCCTGGCATCCCTCATCGCCGGCGCCATGGCGCTTCCGGCGTTTGCTGCCGACTATTCGATCATCGCCCCGGCCGGCCCGGGCGGCGGCTGGGACCAGACGGCCCGTTCGCTGCAGACCGTTCTGCAGGACGAGAAGATTTCCGGCAGCGTGCAGGTGGTGAACGTTCCGGGCGCCGGCGGCACGATCGGCCTCGCCCAGTTCGCCAGCCAGAACAACGGCAACCCGAACGCTCTCATCGTTGGCGGTTACGTCATGGTCGGCGCGATCCTCACCAACCAGTCGCCGGTAACCCTCAAGGACGTGACGCCGATCGCCCGCCTGACCGGCGAATATGAAGCGATCGTCGTTCCGGCCGCTTCGCCGATCCAGACCATGGACGACCTCGTGAAGGCCCTGAAGGCCGATCCGGGCGCGGTTTCCTGGGCTGGCGGCTCGGCCGGCGGCACCGACCACATCACGGCCGGCCTGATCGCCAAGGCAGCCGGCGTCGATCCGACCAAGATCAACTATGTCGCCTATTCCGGCGGCGGCGAGGCGCTTGCCGCGATTCTCGGCAACCAGGTGACGGCCGGCATCTCCGGCTATGGTGAGTTCGAGGCCCAGGTGAAGGCCGGTACGCTCCGCCTGATCGCCATCTCCAGCGCCGAGCGCATCGAAGGCATCGACGCCCCGACCATCAAGGAAGGCGGTCTCGACGTCGTGGTCCAGAACTGGCGCATGGTCGCCGCGGCCCCGGGCCTTTCGGCCGAACAGGTGGCGGCGATCAACGCCGACATCGAGAAGGTCGTGACCTCCGCCGCCTGGAAGGACACCCTGAAGACCAAGGGCTGGCAGGACACCTATCTTGCCGGTGACGCCTTCAAGGAACAGCTCGACAAGGATGTCGCCGCAACGGAAAGCATCCTCAAGGACATCGGGCTCGTCAAATGAGCGAGGTCTCCTCCTCCAACGAAAGGCGCCGCCCCGACCGGGCGGCGCTGGTCATCGCCCCCGTTCTTTTCGTCCTTGCCGCCGTGATCTGGTGGGATGCCGGGCGTCTTGCGGAGATGAGCAACTATTCCCGCATCGGCCCTGCCACCGTGCCGCATGTCGTTGCCATCGGTCTTGCCCTGCTCGCCGTCTGGACGGGCTTCGAAGCCTGGCGCGGCGACTTCCCGGACCGCGAGCCGATCGAGGTCAAGCCGGTCGTCCTCATCGTGGCGGGCCTTGCCGGGCAGATGCTGTTGCTCAAGACCGCAGGCTTCTCCATTGCGACGGGCGTGCTCTTCGCGCTGACCGCCTTCGGTTTCGGCCGGCGCAAGCTCTGGATTTCGTTGCCCATAGGCATCGCCTTCAGCTTCGTCGTCTACATCATCTTCGGCCGTTTCCTGCAGCTCTCGCTGCCCGCCGGGCCGCTGGAACACCTGTTCTTCTGAGGAGCTGACGATGGGTACATTCGAATTCCTGCTGCAGGGCATCGCCATCGCCGCCCAGCCGATGAACCTGCTCTATGCGCTGATCGGCGTGACGCTCGGCACCGCCGTCGGCGTTCTGCCCGGCATCGGCCCGGCCCTCACCGTCGCGCTGCTTCTGCCAGTCACCTACAAGCTCGATCCGGCCGGCTCGCTCATCATGTTCGCTGGCATCTACTACGGCGGCATGTATGGCGGCTCGACCACCTCGATCCTGCTCAACACGCCGGGCGAAAGCGCCTCGGTCGTCACCGCTCTCGAGGGCAACAAGATGGCCCGCGCCGGCCGCGGCGGACCGGCGCTCGCGACGGCGGCGATCGGCTCGTTCGTCGCCGGCCTCATCGCCACGCTCTGTCTCGCCTTCATCGCACCCTTCGTGGTCAAGTTCGCGCTTTCCTTCGGCCCGCGGGAATATTTCGCGCTGATGGTGCTCGCCTTCGTCACCGTCTCGGCGGCCTTTGGCGATTCGACGCTGCGGGGCCTGACCGCCCTCTTCATCGGCCTCGGCCTTGCCGTCATCGGCATCGACCAGCAGACCGGTCAGGCGCGGCTTTCCTTCGGAATTCCGGATCTGCTCGACGGCATCGAGGTGACGACGCTCGCCGTCGCCATGTTCGCCATCGGCGAGACGCTCTACGTCGCCTGCCAGGGTGACCGCATTCCCGACAAGGTCGAGGCGGTGAAGGGCTCCGTCTGGATGAGTGCGCAGGACTGGGCCCGCTCGTGGAAACCTTGGCTGCGCGGCACATTCATCGGCTTCCCGATCGGCGCAATGCCGGCCGGCGGCGCCGATATCGCCAGCTTCCTGTCCTATTCGACGGAAAAGCAGTTCTCAAAGCACAAGGACGAGTTCGGCAAGGGCGCCATCGAGGGCGTCGCCGGTCCGGAAGCGGCGAACAACGCCTCTGCCGCCGGCACGCTGGTGCCGCTGCTCTCGCTCGGCCTGCCGACCACGGCGACCGCCGCGATCATGCTTGCCGGCTTCCAGCAATACGGCCTGCAGCCCGGCCCGCTGCTGTTCGCGACCAATCCACAGCTCGTCTGGGGCCTGATCGCCAGCCTGCTCATCGCCAATTTCATGCTGCTGGTGCTGAACCTGCCGCTGATCGGCCTCTGGGTGAAGCTTCTGACGATCCCCAAGCCCTGGCTCTATGCCGGCATCCTGCTCTTCGCGACGCTCGGCACGATCGGCGCCAACCCCTCGGTCTTCGAACTCGGTATGCTGCTGACCTTCGGCCTGCTCGGCTTTGCCATGCGGATCTTCGGCTATCCGATCGCACCCGTCGTCGTCGGCCTCATCCTCGGGCCCATGGCAGAGCAGCAGCTGCGCCGCGCACTGGCGATCAGCCAGGGCGATGTCTCCGCGCTCTTCCTGTCGCCGATCGCCGCCGTACTCTTCGTGCTCGCCATTCTCGCCGTCGTCGTGCCGCTCATCCTGCGCGCCCGCGGCAAGGGCGAAGTGCTCTCGCAGTTTGCGGTCAACGAAGACTAAGACCTACCAACGGTCCCTCCCAAGACCGAAAAGAATGCAGGCCGGAAACGCCCGTTTCCGGCCTGCATCCGTTGCATGGCTGGCCTGAGATTCCGTCGGTTGTTCTTTTGGCCCCGACACATCATCTTCTGCTCGTAAGCTAAAACAGAAAGCGAGCAATCCAATGACTACCCTCCGCAATTCCTTCGCCCAGGGCTTCTTCGGCCGGGCCTTCGCCGTACTGAGCGCTGCCAATGCAGCCGCCGCGGCTGTCGAAGGGCACCGTCGCCCGAAGGAACGCGACCTGAGAACACTCGGCATCAACCCTGCCGATTTCCCGCGCGTCTAACGCCGCAGAGAGAATTCCCTGAATGAAAAAGGCCCGCTGGTCGCAAGACCAGCGGGCCTTCTGTATTTCGGTTTCACCTTCTTCGAAGGTCGAGAAAGCCGGCCGTCGAGACGGCCGGCCGATCGTGTTGCCTCAGGCGCTTTCGCCGAGATGGGCCGCCACCCTGTCGGAGCTGTGCGCTTCGGCGTGGCCTTCCTGCGCGCGTTCGCGCTTGTTGTAGCGGATCGACGACCAGAGCGAGATACCGATCAGCGTCGCGCCGCCAAGGCCGGTGATGACCTCGGGGATATGCACCAGCGTCTGGCAGTACATGACCACCGAGAGGATCAGGATCGCGTAGAACGCGCCGTGCTCCAGGTAGCGGTATTCGGCAAGCGTCCCCTTGTCGACGAGCATGATCGTCATCGAGCGCACATACATGGCGCCGATACCGAGGCCGATCGCGATGACGAAGAGGTTCTGCGTCAGTGCGAAGGCTCCGATGACACCGTCGAAGGAGAAGCTGGCATCCAGCACTTCGAGATAGATGAACGCGCCGAGGCCGCCCTTGGCCGCTTCCGACATCGCCTTCTGCGAAGCGTCGAGCAGGCCGCCGACGACTTCCACCGCAAGGAAGGTCAGGAGGCCGTAGATGGCGGAGAAGACAAAGGTATTGGCTTCCTCACCCTCGAGCAGGTTCGAGAAGACCAGGATCAGGAGCAGAACGAAGGCGATCTCGATACCCTTGACGGTTGCCGAGCGGGCCATGTGCTTCTCGATGAAGCCGATCCAGTGCACGTCCTTCTCATGGTTGAAGAAGTAGGTGAGGCCGACCATCATAAGGAAGGTGCCGCCGAAGGCAGCGATCGGCAGATGCGCCTCATTCATGATGCGCGCATATTCCGCCGGTTCGCGCGCCGCCAGCAGGATCGCCTCGAACGGGCCGATGCGCGCCGCGATCACCACGATCAGGAGCGGGAAGACGATACGCATGCCAAAGACGGCGATGATGATGCCCCAGGTCAGGAAGCGGTGCTGCCACACCGGCGTCATGTCCTTGAGCTTGTTCGCATTGACGATGGCGTTGTCGAAGGAGAGCGAGATCTCCAGCACCGCGAGAACGGCGCAGATGAAGAAGACGGTCGCCATGCCGGAAAGCGTTCCGGTCGTCTGCCAGCCGAGCCAGGCGCCGAGCACCAGGCCGATGGCGGTAACGATGAGCGCCCACTTCAGGTAGGAAAGGTTGGATTTGCCTTCGCCGTTGCCGATCATGGCAGGACCTCCATGTTGGGGGTACGGGAAAGCGGAAAACGCATACCACAAAGGGCATGCGTGTAAGGCATGGTCAGGATGTTCATGTGCATATGAATCCGCCGGCTAATTGCTGGCGGTACCGACATCACGAGAGCGCCGTAAAAACTCTCGCCAGAGGGGCCCGGCACCAGGTTCACCGCGGCAACCCGATGTCAAAGGCCGCGGATGAACCATCTTTTCACCGAAGTTGCCCTCTGCGTCAAGAGGCAGGCCGCTGCGCACGCCCCGGCGTCACGGGTGTTCCGCGGTTCCCGCCTATTTTGCAAGGCTGCCCTGTACCAAAGCCCTCCTCCATTCCTATATTCGCCCCACGCTGATTTGCCGGAAAGGACCAGACCCCATGACTGAAATGCGTATCGATCCCGCCCTCGTCGAGTGGACCGGCCTCAACGGCCTGCCGCGTTTCGATCTCGTGAAGGACGATGCCTTTGCAGACGGGTTTGCCGCCGCACTTGCCGCACACGAAGTGGAGATCGACACCATCGCGGGCAATCCCGAACCTGCGACCTTCGACAACACGATCGTCGCGCTTGAAATTGCCGGCGACGAACTCTCGCGTGTTTCCGCGCTCTTCTGGAGCAGGGCAGGCGCCAACACCAACGACACGATCCAAGCCCTGGAACGCGACATCGCGCCCAAGATGTCGCGGCACTATTCGAAGATCGGCACCAATGCCGTGCTTTTCGCGCGTATCGACGCGCTTTGGGAGGCGCGCGAGACGCTGAACCTCTCGCTGGAACAGACCCGCGTGCTGGAGCGGCACTGGAAGGGTTTCGTCAAGTCCGGCGCCAAGCTGGCAAAGCCCGAGCAGGATCGGCTCGCCGCGATCAACGAAACGCTCGCCGGGCTCGGCGCGAAATTCGGCCAGAACGTGCTGGCCGATGAGAAGAACTGGGCGCTGTTCCTCGAGGAGGGCGAGGCGCTCGACGGGCTGCCCGACTTCCTGAAGGACGCCATGGCCGCCGCGGCCCGCGAACGCGGCGAGGACGGCCGCTTCGCTGTCACGCTGTCACGCTCGATCATCGAACCCTTCCTCACCTTCTCCGCCCGCCGGGACCTGCGCGAACAGGCTTTCCGCGCCTGGGTGGCTCGGGGTGAGAACGATGGTGAAACGGACAACCGCGGCATCGTCAAGGAAACGCTGGCACTGCGCGCCGAAAAGGCCGACCTGCTCGGCTACGCGAATTTCGCCGCGCTGAAGCTCGACAACACCATGGCCAAGACGCCCGACGCGGTGAACGGCCTCTTGATGCAGGTCTGGGAAAAGGCCGTTGCGCGAGCCCGCGAGGAGGAGGCCGAGCTCGCCGCCCTCGTTGCGGAAGAAGGCCGCAACCACGCTGTCATGCCCTGGGACTGGCGCTACCACGCCGAAAAGCTGCGCGCGAAAAAGTTCAGCTTCTCCGAGGCGGAGCTGAAACCCTATTTCCAGCTCGAAAAGATCATCGACGCCTGCTTCGACGTCGCCGAGCGGCTGTTCGGCATCCGCGCCGTCGAGAAGACCGGGGTGCCGGTCTATCACCCCGATGTCCGCGTCTTCGAGATCCGCGACCGCGAGGATAAGCTGGTCGCCATGTTCCTCGGCGACTATTTCGCGCGCTCGTCCAAGCGCTCCGGCGCCTGGATGAGTTCCTACCAGAGCCAGCACCGCCTGCCGCTCAAGAACGGCGCGGTCGGTGAATTGCCGATCATCTACAATGTCTGCAACTTCGCCAAGCCCGCCGAGGGCAAGCCGGCGCTGCTCTCGCTCGACGATGCGCGCACGCTCTTCCACGAATTCGGCCATGCCCTGCACGGCATGCTCTCCGACGTCACCTATCCCTCGGTCTCGGGCACGGGCGTCTCGCGCGATTTCGTCGAACTGCCTTCGCAGCTCTACGAGCACTGGCTGACCGTTCCGGACATCCTGACGCGTTATGCGGTTCACTATCAGACCGGCGAGGCGATGCCGGCGGCACTGCTCGACAAGGTGCTCGCCGCCCGCACCTTCAATTCCGGTTTCGCGACAGTGGAATTCACCTCCTCGGCACTGGTCGACATGGCCTTTCACACGCGGGGGGCCGTCGAGGACCCGATGGCGGTGCAGCGAGACGTGCTGGAAACGATCGGCCTGCCGAACTCCATCGTCATGCGCCACGCCACGCCGCATTTCCAGCACGTCTTCTCGGGCGACGGCTATTCGGCCGGCTACTATTCCTACATGTGGTCGGAGGTGCTCGATGCCGACGCCTTCGCCGCCTTCACCGAGACGGGGGATGCCTTCGACCCCGCCATGGCTGCCCGACTGAAGACCTATATCTACGCCGTTGGCGGCTCCGTCGATCCGGAAGACGCCTACAAGGCCTTCCGCGGCAAGCTGCCGAGCCCCGAGGCCATGCTGGAAAAGAAGGGCCTGGCCGCCTGAGGAGCCATTTCCGGCCGGGCTCCATGGCCCGGCCGGGCATCGGGCTCAGCCAGCCTGTGCTGGCGCGCCGAGCGCCTTTTCGATGGCGGGATAGAGCCCGTCCTTGAGGCTCCGCTCGTCGAAGGGACCGACCTTCTTGTAGAGGATCGTGCCGTCAGGGCCGACGAGGTAGGACTCCGGGATGCCATAGACACCCCAGTCGATCGCCATCTTGCCGACAGGATCGAGGCCGATGGCCGAGAAGGGATTGCCGAGTTCACCGAGGAAACGCAGCGCATTCTCGCTGCCGTCCTTGTAGTTGACGCCGACGACGTTGAGGCGCGGATCCCTGGACAGCGCCAGGATGACCGGATGCTCCTGCCGGCAGGGCACGCACCAGGACGCCCAGAAATTGACGAGCGTCAGCTTGCCCTTGCCGCTCTCGGCCGTCAGCGCCGGCACCTGCGCGCCGTCCTTCAGCGCCCCCACAAGCGGTTCGAGATCGCGGTAGGGCGCCTTGGTGCCGATCAATGCGGAGGGAATTTCGGACGTGTTGCGATCCGGATCCGTCAGCATGGCGAAGAAGATCGCCGCGATGCCTGCGAAGATCGCCAGGGGAAGCGCCGCGAGGATGAAACGCGTACGCTTGCCGCCGCTCTCCGTGTTGTCGGTGCTGCTCATTGTTTTTCCCCGCTGCGGGCGGAACGTCGGCGGATACCCGCCGCTTCGAGCTGCGCCAGTTCGCGGTGGCGTGCGCGGTGATCCAGCCAGACCCACAGGACAAGACCTGCTGTAACGGCAAAGGCGGCGGCATAGGACGCCGTGACATAGAAGGCATGGCTCATGCCGCATCTCCCGAACGGCCGGCCGAGCGGGCGGCATGCCGGCGCAGCACGGCGATGCGCCGGCGCAGAACCTCGTTGCGCATGGCAAGGATGTGCAGCGTGAAGAACGCAAAGGTGAAGGCGATCGCCATGACGAGGAGCGGCCAGAGGAATTCCGGGTCGATGGTCGGTCCGTCGAGCCGAACCACACTGGCCGGCTGGTGCAGCGTGTTCCACCACTCGACGGAGAACTTGATGATCGGGATGTTGACGAAGCCGACGAGAATCAGCACGGCGCCGACCTTGGCCGCCCGTGACGGATCGTCCATGGCGCGGTTGAGCGCGATCAGGCCGAGATACATCAGGAACAATACGAAGACGGAGGTGAGCCGCGCATCCCACACCCACCAGGTACCCCACATGGGTTTGCCCCAGAGCGAGCCGGTGATGAGGGCGACCAGCGTGAAACAGGCGCCGATGGGCGCGGCGGCCTTGGCGGACACATCGGCAAGCGGGTGGCGCCAGACGAGCGTACCGAGCGCCGAAAGCGCCATCACCGTGTAACACATCATGGAAAGCCAGGCCGCCGGCACATGCACATACATGATGCGCACCGTCTCGCCCTGCTGGTAGTCGCCCGTTGTCGTGAAGGACAGGTAGAGCCCCACGGCGAAAAGACAGAGCGTCAGCCCGGCAAGATAGGGCCAGATGATCGCAACCAGCGCCAGGAACCGGGTCGGGTTGGCGAGGTCGCTGAATTTGCGGATGGCAAGGCTCGGTTCGCTCATGATGGTTCTTTAACGTGGAAGCCCCCCGGCTTCAATTGATCTGCCGCAATCACATTCCTGTCAATTCGCCGCGTCAGTCGCTGGAGAGCCGGAGTGCCGCCGCCGCCGCCACAGGGCCAATGACGGCAAAAAACAGGTTGAGCGCGACGAGGATGAGGAAAGGAGGCAGGAAGGGCGCCGGGTCCTCGATTGCCGCATAGACCGCGCTGACGCCGAAGATCAGCACGGGAATGGCAAGCGGCAGAACGAGGATCGACACGAGAAGGCCGCCGCGCGGCAGCGCCACGGCGATGCCCGCGCCCGCCGCCCCGATGAAGGTAAGCGCCGGCGTGCCGGCAAGCAGCGTCAGCGTCGTCGCACCGATCGCCGTCTCGTCCATGTTCATGAAGAGCCCGAGCAGCGGCGAGGCAACGACGAGCGGCAGGCCGGTCGCGATCCAGTGCGCCAGGCACTTGACGAACACCGTCAGCACCAGCGGCGTCTCCTGCATCAGGAGAAGATCGAGCGACCCGTCCTCGCGCTCGGCCTGGAACAGCCGGTCGAGCCCGAGCAGCGCGGCAAGCAGCGCACCGATCCACAGGATCGCCGGGCCGATGCGAGAGAGCAGGTTGAGGTCGGGTCCGACACCGAAGGGAATGACCGCGACGACCGTCATGAAGAACAGGACGCCGATCAGTGCCCCGCCGCCGGCGCGCACGGAAAGCTTTACATCGCGCAGGAACAGGGAAATCATGCCCAGGCTCCCGCATCGGCCGGCGCAAATCCCGTCATCCGCAACTCCCGCGCCCCCTCAAGCCCGAGCGGCTGGTGCGTCGCGGCAATGGCGAGGCCGCCGCGGGCCAGATGCGCCATGACGAGGCCGGAGAACATTTCTTCTGCCGCAACGTCGAGCGCCGCCGTCGGCTCGTCGAGGATCCAGAGAGGGCGCCAGGCAACGAGCAGCTTGGCCATCGCCATGCGGCGCTGCTGGCCGGCCGAGAGGTAGCCGAACGGCAGGTGTGCGATGCCGCCAAGGCCGACAGCCTCCACCGCCACATCGACCGCCACGCCCTGCCCCCCACCAAAATCGCCGAAGAAGGCTTTCCAGAAGGTAAGATTCTCCTCCACCGTCAGCTCGCGTTTCATCGCGTTGCGATGGCCGAGATAGTGCGCGGCCTCGCCGACACGCTCCACCGGGTGCACCGCAGCAAGAAATTTTGCCATCCCTGATTCCGCCGGCAGAAGTCCGGCGAGGACCCGCAGCAAGGTGGACTTTCCGGAACCGTTCGGCCCCTTGACGACGAGGGCTTCCCCCCCGGCAATTTCAAAGGAAATATCGTGGAAAATCAAGTCCTCGCCGCGCTTGGCACTCAATCCTTCGGCGACGAGCCGCATGGTGTTCACTTTCTTTTTGCAACCTTGGTCGCAACGCAAAAATAGCCCGATTTGCCGGTGGCAGTCTGGAACGTTTCCAGGAAATTATCTATAAGGCGCTTATCACGCCAGCGGTCGGCGTGAATTTGATGATCAGCGCCGAACGCGGGAGTGAT